>NZ_JBFBEY010000007.1:0-231571 GCF_040683875.1 Arthrobacter sp. NPDC093128 | reverse complement strand
CAGCTCAAGGCACCGGGCCAGATCACCGGACCCGCCGCCGTCGGACGCTAAAGCATCCGGATGCTGGAGTCCCGCGGGGACACTGCGCAGGCCGCGGACGCGCGCGGCCGGAGTGGGCTGAACAGCAGAAGCGGCAGTGGGCACGGCCCACCGCAACGCACCTCCTGCTGCAAGATCCCCCACGGCTTCCATGGGTTAACTCTCGCAGAAGGGTGTGACAAAAAGGCCCGCTTCTCTGGCAGGGAAATGGTCCCTAGTTCTTGCCGTATTCCTCGTCAATCACGTGCTCGGCCCACGCTGTTTCCGGGCCCTCCTGGCCTTCGCCCAAGGCTTCCCACATGGCAAGGTGGCACATGAAGTGGCCCGGGGCGGCGCCGTGCCAGTGCTCCTCGCCCGGCGGCGTGTAGATGGTGTCGCCGGGACGGATCTCGATGACCTCGCCGCCGCGGCACTGGACCAGGCCGCGGCCTTCGGTCACATGCAGGGTCTGGCCGTTCGCGTGCGAGTGCCACGCGGTGTGGGCGCCCGGCGAGAAACGGACCATGTTCACCCGCAGCCGGGACGGGTCATCGCCCTTGGCGATGACGTCGAACCAGACGTCGCCGGTGAACATCTCCGCCGGTCCCTTGTTGCTTGGCGTTTTGGGCTGGATTTCCAACAGTTCTCCTCAATCGATGGTGCCCGCCCCTGTGGGAACGGCACGCGCTCCACCCTAGGAGCGTTCCGTGGCCCGAGGGAGGCCCTGTCAGTACCTGTACCAGCAGAACCTTCCCCGCGCGGAGAGGACGCGGTTTGCTGGATAAGCACCGAAAACCTCCTAAGGAGCACCACCATGGCAACAGAGACCCCTTCGCCGGCCCAGCGGCTCATCGGCGATGTTGCGCCCAAACTGGCGCAGCTTACGGACGACGTGCTGTTCGGCGACGTCTGGGCGCGGCCCGGGCTCTCACCCAGGGACCGCAGCCTCATCACCGTCGCGACGCTCACCGCGCTGTATCGGACAGGACAGCTTCCCTCCCACCTGCGCCTCGCACTTTCCAACGGACTCTCCGCGGACGAACTGGTGGAGGCCATCACCCATCTGGCCTTCTACGCGGGGTGGCCGAACGCCATGACCGCCGCCACGGCACTTAAGGAAGTCCTTGCAGAACAGGCCACCACGGAGGAAACCACGACGGCGGGGCGCGCCGGCTGACCGGCCCCGGCCAAGTTCATCGAAGAACTCAGGCCGGACATCCTACGGGAACAATCCGGCGCGGCAAGGTGTTTGACCAGACTGTGGCCCTCAGCGATGTCGCCTCCTAACGACGTCCCCGCCGGCTACAGGGCCATGGCGGACCGTACAGCGCTAAAAGTGCTCATTCGCCCCTAAGACTTCCACCCAACCAAACGAATACCCCACCCAACATTGGAGAAAAATTTGCTTACCGCCAACGCTTACGCTGCCCCGTCCGCTGACGGAGCCCTCGTTCCCACCACCATCGAACGCCGCGACGTCGGCCCGCACGACGTGCTGATCGAGATCAAATACGCCGGCATCTGCCACTCCGACATCCACACCGTCCGCGGCGACTGGGGACCCCAGCAGTACCCGCTGGCCCCCGGCCACGAAATCGCCGGAATCGTCACCGAGGTCGGCGCCGAAGTCACCAAGCACACCGTCGGCGACCGCGTCGGCGTCGGCTGCATGGTCAACTCCTGCCGCGAATGCGTCAACTGCCAGAAGGGCGAGGAGCAGTACTGCCTCAAGGGAATGACCGGCACCTACGGCGCCGTGGACCGCGACGGCACCATCACCCAGGGCGGCTACTCCACCCACGTCGTGGTGACCGAGGACTTCGTCGTGCGGATCCCGGAGGGCATCGAGCTCGACGTCGCCGCGCCGCTGCTCTGCGCCGGCATCACCACCTACTCGCCGCTGCGCCACTGGGGCGCCGGACCCGGCAAGAAGGTTGCCATCGTCGGACTCGGCGGGCTCGGACACATGGCCGTCAAGATCGCCCACGCCATGGGCGCCGAGGTCACCGTGCTGTCGCAGTCGCTGAAGAAGCAGGAGGACGGCCTGAAACTGGGCGCGGACCACTACTACGCCACCAGCGACGAGAACACCTTCTCGGGCCTGGCCGGCAGCTTCGACCTGATCATCAACACCGTCAGCGCCAAGATCGACATCAGCTCCTACCTGCAGCTGCTGACCCTCGACGGCGCCCTGGTGAATGTCGGCGCCCCGGCGGAACCGCTCCCGGTGAACGTCTTCTCACTCATCATGGGCCGCCGCTCCTTCGCCGGCTCGGCGATCGGCGGCATCCGCGAAACCCAGGAAATGCTCGACTTCTGCGCCGAGCACAACCTCGGCGCCGAGATCGAAGTGATCCCGGCCGAGAAGATCAACGACGCCTACGAACGCGTCCTGGCCTCCGACGTCCGCTACCGCTTCGTCATCGACACGTCCACCCTGGTCTAAGAAGGCAACAAAAGAGCAGCGCCGCCAAGGGGGGCGCCATGCAAGGTCGTGACCCGAAGCGGCGCCACGCCAGGCCATAACCCGAAGCAGTGCCGTCCTCAGGAGAGGGCGGCACTGCTTTCGCGGTTAACGTCCACCAGCTGGACCGCCACGCCCGTACTCCGGAAGAGCTCCACCTGCCCCGGGTCCGCCCCGGAATCCGTCACGAGCGTCCAGGGGAGCGGGATCCGTGCCCAGGCATGGAACGGGCGCTTGCCGAGCTTGGTGGAGTCCGCCAGGACGTACACATTGTCGCCGCGGCGTGCCATCAGCTCCTTGAGCCTGGTCTGCGCGTGGTCTGCCTCGCACAGCCCGTCGTCGGCCGTGACGGCGTCCGCCCCGAGGAAGACGCGGTCGAAACTCATCCGCTCCAGGGTCGCTTCGGCGAGCGGGCCCACGAAGGTCTGGCTGACGCCCCGAAGCCGGCCGCCCAGGCAGTCCACCTGGATGCCGGGGGAGTCAGCCAGTTCCTGGAGTGTGTTGATGCCCGGGGTGGTGACGGACAGGTTTTCCCGGCCGCGCAGGGCGTGGGCCAGGGCGCCCACGGTCGATCCGCCGTCGAGCAGGATGATTTCGCCGTCGTGCACCTGGCTGGCCGCCCAGGCCGCAATGGCCTGCTTCTGTTCAAAGGCCTCGCCCGTGCGCTGCCGCAGGGACGGCTCCGGGTGCGCCCCGAGGGCCACGGCGCCGCCATAGGTGCGTGCCAGTTTCCCCTGCTCGTTGAGCTGGGCCAGGTCCCGCCGGATGGTGGAGGCCGTCACGGCGAAATGGCGTGAGAGCTCCTCCACGGAGGCGAGGCCGGTGGTCACGGCGAGGTGGTAGATCTCTTCGCGCCTGGCTTTGGCGGTGGTCATCTCTGGCTCTCCTTCGGCGGCGGCTGATGCCTCCGCAGCTGGGCCTGGCGGTGGGTCAGGCTGTCCCATGCTATTCGGCCCGGCGCTGGTCCGTGCGGTTTAGGGCGCGCTCACAGGGACGCGCCGCCGCAGATCACGTAGTTCTGGCCGGTGATGGATTTCCCGTGGTCACCCAGGAGGAAACCCGCCAGGGCCGCCACGTCAACGGGGTCCACCAGCTTCCCCAGTGCCGGCACCTTGGGCGGCGTAGCAGCCCGCCCCGGATCGGCCAGCATGGGGGTGTCCGTGGGCCCGGGTGAGAGGACGTTGACCGTGATGCCGCGCGGAGCCAGCTCCTGCGCCCAGGTGCGGCCCATTCCCAGCAGGGCCGCCTTGGTCGCTGCATACTGGCTCTTGCCGGGCGATCCCGTGGAGGTCCGGCTGCCGATCAGCAGGACGCGGCCGCCGTCGGGCATGTGCGGCACCAGGGCGTTCGCCAGCGCACTGGCGGCGGCCACGTGCACCGTGAACATCCCGGCCAGCGCCTCCGGATCCAATTCGCCCAGGACGGCGGTCCGCTGGTATCCGGCGGCGTGCACCAGGGCGTCGGCAGGGCCGACGCCGGCCACGCACTCCGCCAGCGACGCCGGATCGGAGAGGTCCGCGTGCAGCCACCGGAAGCCTAGCCCCAGAACGGGCTCGCTGCGGCTCAGCCCGGTGACGTTCCAGCCATCAGCCAGCAGCCGCTCCGCGATGGCCTTGCCGATGCCCGAGCTGCAGCCGGTGACCACCGCGTGCCGGCGGTCCCTCCCGGCGGCGTCAACCGCGTCCGCAACGGCGTCCGCAACCGCGTTGCTCACGAGTCGCCGCCGGGCGTGGTGCTTCCCCCGTAGGCCCACTGCGGATCCACGCGCACGAACTTGATGGCCTGGCGGAAGTACGTGTAGGCGATGTTCAGTGCCCCGTCCGGGCCCTGGTGGATGGACGGATAGGAGTACTCGCGGTTCAGGCCGTCCCGGGAGTTGTTGGACAGGCAGTAGCCGTCGCCCACGTCCAGGTTGCGCCGGATGGGCCAGCTGCGGCCGGAGTCCTCGGAGATGGCCAATGTCATGGGGGAGCGCGGGGTGCCCCAGAAGGCCTTCCGCTCCCCGCCGTCGGCGGTAGCCGAACCGGTGAGTGCGCCGCCGGCCGGCACAGCCGGTTCGGTAATCTGCCCCTGTTCCTCAGCCAGCCCGTCGTCGTCGATCTCGTCGTACAGCGAAAGCCGCCGTTCGGTGTTCTCCTCTGCCCGGCTGTGGTTGTAGACCAACCCCAGGCGCCCGTCGGCCAGCGCCGTGAACTGGATGGAGGAGTTGTTGTTGGGCAGCTCGGTGGGGACCGGCTCGCTCCAGGTGGTGCCGTCGTCGGTGGAACGGGACTCGTAGATCGAGTCCGCCCAGCGGCTGCGGAACAGGGCCAGCAGGGAGCCGTCGGCCACCGGCTGGATGTTCATGTGGACGCAGCCCAGGCTGCCTGGCAGGACGTGTTCGGTCCAGCTGGCGCCGCCGTCGTCGGAAATCATCACGGCGCTGTCGTCGCTGTTGCCCACCCACTTTTCCCCGGGCGTGGTGATGCAGCGGAAGATCGGGATGATCAGGCGGCCGGACGGCAGCACCACCGGGAGCTGGCGAACGAACACGCCACCGGTTTCGTTCGCCGGGAACAGCGTTTCCACCGGCCCCCACGTCCGCCCGCTGTCGGTGGACGTCCGACGGCGGACTTCGGCGGTGTCCTGGTTGCCCGCCTTCTGCGCGGTGTACAGCAGCCACAGTGAGGTGTCGGGCGCGGTGAACAGGATGGGGTTCTGTTCGGAGCGGGCGCCGTCATTGGAGAGCTGCTCCGCGGGGGACCACTGCGTGCTGCCGGGTTCCAGGGTGGAGAACCAGATCGAAATGTCCGGCACGCCTTCCTGTGTTCCGCCGAACCAGACGCATCCCAGGCGTCCGTCCGGGAGGGTCAGCAGGTTCGCGGCGTGGCTCTGCACTGTGGGTGCGGGCAGGTAGGCGAAGTCTGCGCCGTCGGCGTGCTTGACGGATCCGTCCGGGCTGATGGTGCTGTACTCAGTGCCGTTGGTTGTCTGCATGGCCTCAGCCCTCTGCCTTGGCGGCGGCCAGGTGGGCCTTGGCGGCCAGCTCCAGGTGGGTCAGGTCGGAGGCCACCGTGGTGAAGGTGTAGCCCTGGCGCAGCCGCTGGGCGGCGATGTCGCCTGAAGCGGTGTGGATGCCCGCGGCGACCCCTGCGGAGGCCGCGGCTTCGGCGATGGTCTCCAGGGCGGCGTTGAATTCGGCTTCGATGGCGGGGTCACCGGGGAACGCGCCGCCGACGGCAATGGCCAGGTCGGAAGGGCCCACATAGATGCCGTCGAGCCCCGGCGTCGCGCAGATCTCCTTGACGTTCGCCAGGCCGTCCGGCGTCTCGATCATGGCGAACACCAGCGTGGCGGCGTTCGCCTCGGCCGGAACCGGACCGATCCGCAGCGCGGAACGCATGGGCCCGTACGAGCGGCCACCCATCGGCGGGTACTTGGCGGCGGCAACGGCCGCGGCGGCGTCAGCCGCCGTGTTGACCAGCGGGACAATCACGCCGACGGCGCCGGCGTCCAGCGCCTTGCCGATGGAGGTCAGGTTGTTGTCCTCAACCCGCACCATGCCGACGGCGGTGTGCCCGGCGTCGATGGCCATGAGCCCGTTGAGCACGCCCGAGTAGCCGAGCAGGCCATGCTGCGCGTCGAGTGCCACGTAGTCGTAGCCCAGCCGACCGATGCGTTCCGTGGCCACGGGCGCGTCCAGCACGGCCCAGTAGCCGACCGCCTGCTCGCGGGCGCGGATCTTACGGGCGAATTCGAGGGCGAGTTCCGATGTCATCTGTATCTTCTACCTTCAGTCAGTGTGCGTGCTTGGAGCGGTGCCGGCTGTTTGCGGTGCCGGTACCGCGTGCTTGCGGGGAGGGGTCAGCGGTTGTAGGCGGGCATGGGGCCGCGGAGTCCGGCGCCCACGGCGTCGCAGGCTTCGGACACCTCTGCCGGCAGCGGCCCCTTGGCCACGGCCGCGATGTTGGCGCTGAGCTGCTCCACCTTGGAGCCGCCCAGCAGCATGGAGCCCACGCCGTCCCGGTACGCGAGCCAGCGCAGCGACAGTTCCGCCAGAGTGATTCCGGCGTTCTCCGCGATGCCGGCCAGCGCGTTGACGGCCTCGAACAGCTGCTTGTCCCAGTAGCGCTGCGTGTACATGGCAGCAAGCTTGGAGTCGCCGAAGCGGCCCTCGGACGGCTTGGATTCGAAGCTGTGCCTGCCGGTGAGCAGCCCGCCGCCCAGGGGGTTGTAGACCATGGTGTGGACGTTGTGCGTGGCGGCGAATTCGAGGTATTCCTCCTCCACCCGCCGGGCCACCAGGTTGTACAGCTGCTGTGCCACGACCGGCCGCGGTGCGCCGACCTCGCGGGCCACGTGGATGACGTCGGCGATCTGCCACGCCGCGAAGTTGGACACGCCCAGGGCGCCGATCTTGCCCTCGGCGGCGAGCTCCGCCACGGTGCGCAGCGTGTCGTGCAGGGGCGTGGCCCGGTCCGGCTGGTGCAGGTAGAACAGGTCGATGCCGTCCACGCCCAGCCGGCGGAGGCTGCCCTCGACGCTGTTGCGCAGCCCTTCGGGGGACAGCGGCGAGTGCTGGCCGTGGTCCGGGTGCGGCATGCCGGCCTTGGAGGCGAGGATGACGTCGTCCCGCCGCTCCTTCAGGAGACGGGAGAGCATGTCCTCGGTGGCGCCGCCGACGTAGGCATTGGCGGTGTCGATGGTGGTGATGCCGGCGTCGAGCGCCTCGTCCACCATCCGCCCGGCGGTGGCCTCATCGGCGGTGTCGCCGAACGTCATGGTCCCCAGGACGAGCCGGGAGATGGGTAGCTTCAAGCCGTCCACCGGAGTGCCTTCTGGCTGCTTGCTCATGCGTTGATTCCTCGTGGTTGCAGTGGGATTCGGGATCGGGTTTGGTTTGGCCGCTTCAGCCAGGCTGATCGGCCAGCGCCAGCGACCGGACCAGGTGCCGGGGTTTGAGGCCCCGCATGGTGGACGGGTCGAGGGCCGCGCGGCGGAGCTTGCGGGTGTAGTCCTCCTTGGGCGCCGTCAGGACGGACGCGGTGGGGCCGGATTCCACCAGCTTGCCGCGCTGCATCACCATGACGCTATCGCTGATCTCCTGCACCACGCCAAGGTTGTGCGAGATGAACACGTAGGTGATGCCGGTTTCGTCCTGGATGGACTTCAGCAGCCGCAGCACCTGGGCCTGGACCGAGACGTCCAGGGCACTGGTGGCCTCGTCGCAGACCAGCAGCTCCGGCTTCGAGGCCAGGGCGCGGGCGATGCCGATCCGCTGGCGTTGGCCGCCGGAGAATTCCGCGGGGTGCTTGTCCAGGGACTGTGCCGGCAGGCCCACCTGGTCGATCAGCTTGGCCGCTTCCTTGTTCCGCTCGGCCCGGGACCGAACGCCCTGCAGCTTCAGCGGCTCGGCCACGATCTCCTGGGCGGTGAGGTGCGGATCCAGAGAACCGTACGGGTCCTGGAACACCATCTGGAACTTGGAGCGCAGCGGCCGCAGCTTGGCCTCGCTCATGGCGGCGATGTCCGTTCCGTCCAGTTCGATCCGCCCGCTGGCCGGTGTCACCAGCCGCATCAGCGCCTTGGCGATGGTGGACTTGCCGCAGCCGGATTCACCGACGATGGCGATCGTTTTGCCTTTGTCCACCGAGAAGGAGACGTCGTCCACCGCCCGGAAGGTTCCGCCGGGCACGTGGTAGTCCACCACGAGGTTTTCGACGGAGAGGAACGGTTTACTCATGGCTGGCTCCAGTTGTGGTCAGGGTGGTGGCGGCGGGAGTTTCGTCCCAGGGGCCCAGGACCGGCACGGCGGCCAGCAGGCTGCGGGTGTATTCCGTGGCGGGGTGGTCCACGATCTGCTGGACGTCGCCGGACTCCACGAAGGAGCCGTCCTTCATCACGTGGATGCGGTCCGAGATCAGCCGGGCGACGCCGAGGTCGTGCGTGATCATCAGGATGCCGATGCCGCGCTGCTCCTGGAGCTCCAGAAGCAGGTCCAGGATGCCGCCCTGCACGGTAACGTCCAGCGCGGACGTGGGTTCGTCCGCCACGAGGAGCTGGGGTTCGCTGGCCAGGGCGATGGCGATCAGCACACGCTGCAGCATGCCGCCGGAGAGCTGGTGCGGGTACTTCTTCAGCTGCTTATCCGGGGTGGGGATGTGGACCTGCTCCAGCAGGCGGATGGCGCGTGCCTTGACGGCGTCCTTGTCCTTGGCGGAGGCGGCACCGGCAATCCGGATGGCCTCGGACAGCTGGCTGCCGATCGAGTGCACCGGGCTCAGCGCCGTCATGGGGTCCTGCGGGATCAGGGCCAGCGTCTTGCCGCGGACCCTGCCGATTGCCTTGGGATCAGCTGTGATGTCCACGCCGTCGATCAGCACGGTGCCGGAGAGCACCGCGAGGTCCTCGGGCAGGAGCCGGAGGATACCCATCGCCGTCGTCGATTTGCCGGAACCGGACTCACCGATGATGGTGACGGTCTCGCCCCGGTGGATGCTGAAGCTGACGGAGTCCACCGCGCGGATGATGCCGGCGTCGGTGATCAGTTCAACCTGGAAGTCGCGGACCTCCAGCAGCGGCTGCTCCTTGTGGCCGGAGTCGCCGTGACCGGAGCCAGCAGGTGCTGTGGTGTCGGTGTGTGCGTTCATGTCAGGCACCCTTCTTCTTGCGGCGGGGACGGTCGCGGAGGCCGTCGCCCAGCAGGTTCACGCCAACCACCATGAGTACGATCACCAGGCCGGGCAGGGTGACCATCCACCATGAGGTGGTGATGTAGTCCTGGCCGTCGGAGATGATGCGGCCCCAGGTGGCGAACGGACGCTGCGGGCCGGCGCCGAGGAAGCTGAGGGCGCTTTCCAGGAGAACGGCCTGGGCCAGGAGGAGCAGGACAACCAGCGTGGCCTGCTTGATGACGTTCGGGATGATGTGCTGGATGAGGATCTGCACCCGGTGCAGGCCCAGGATCCGGGCCGCGGAGACGTAGGGTTTTTCGCGTTCCACCAGCACCATGGACCGGGTCAGCCGGGCCACTTCGGGCCATTGGGCGATGGCGATCACGAAGGTGATGACCGGGATTGAAGGGCCGAACAGTGCCACCACCAGGAGCAGCATCATGAGCAGCGGCAGGGACATCTGGGCCTCGAGGAGCCGGGAGACGATGGTGTCCACCCAGCCGCCAAAGTAGCCGGCGGCTGCGCCGAGGATGATGCCGATGGCGCCGGAGACCAGTACTGCCAGCACGCCGATGGTGAGCGAGACCTGGCCGCCGTGCAGGACCCGGGAGAGCAGGTCGCGCCCCAGCTGGTCGGTTCCGAACAGGTGGCCGTCCGTGAACGGCGGCAGGCGCCGCGCGGCGAGATCCTGGAAGTTGGCGTCCGGCAGCGGCAGCACCTGGGCCAGCAGGATGGGGATGATGACCAGCAGTGTGCAGACGGCGCCCACAACGAGCTTCCACTTGGCGGCATTCCGACGCCGGGTGGCGCCGGCGTTGGCGATGTCCGCCTTGGTGACGGCGCTGGGGCTCGGCTGCCGGGTCGGCAGGCCGGCAGAACCGGCGGTGGGGGTTGCGGTGTCGCTGAGGCTCATGCTGTTGCCGCCTTTCCAAGACGAACGCGGGGATCGAGAAGCGGATAGGCGAGATCGATGACCAGCTGGACGCCCACTGCGAGGAGGGCCGTGAGGAGGACCGTTGCCTGGATGAGGGGGTAGTCGCGGGTTTCCAGTGCCCGCACAATGAGGGAGCCGACGCCGGGCCAGGCGAACACCACTTCCACCACCACCACGCCGTTGAGCATGGCGGCGAAGCGGGTGCCGAGTGCCGTGAAGACCGGGATGGCCGAGTTGCCCATGGCGTAGCGCCAGGTCAGCACCGAGTTCCGGACGCCCCGGGACCGGGCCACTGTCAGGTAGGGGGCAGCGAAGTTGGTGGTCATTTCTCGCCGGACCATGCGTGAGATCAGGGCGATCTGCAGGATGGCGATGGTGATGGTGGGCAGGACCAGCCCGCCCCAGGTGGCGAAGCCGGAGGCCGGGAAGATGGGGATGAGGACGGCGAACCCGGTAAGGAGCATGATGCCGGTCCAGAAGTCGGGCATGGACTGGCCGGCTATGGTCAGCACGTTGACGCCGAGTTCGCGGCCGGTGTCCGGCCGGCGTGACATCCAGACGCCCAGTGGAATGGCCACCACTGCGGTGAGCAGGATGGACGCGGTGGCCAGCGTCAGGGTGTACGGCATCCGTTCAGCCACCACCTGGATGGCGGGGGCCTGGAACGAGTAGGACGTTCCGAGGTTGCCGGTGAAGAGCTGCTGCAGGAAGATCCAGTACTGCTCCAGGACCGGGCGGTCCAGGCCGAACTGTTCCCGCACCTTGGCGAGCTGTTCTGTGGTGGCCAGCGGACCAGCATAGGAGACCGCAGGATCGCCGGGGGCCATCCGGATCAGGATGAACACGGTGGAAACCGTCAGGAACACGGTCAGCAGACCCTGTCCGAGGCGCTTCAGGATGTAGTTAGTCATGGCTCAGGCCTCCAGCCGGACGTCAACAAGCGGGTAGGAGTTGGTGGGGGCCAGGCTGACGCCGGACACCCGCTCCCGGTGGGCGAGCACGGACTTCGGTACGAAGGCCCAGGCGCACGGCCAGGTGTCCCAGATGGCCTGCTGTGCCACGGCCATCAGCTCCTGCCGGCGTACGGGATCCACTTCGGAGGATGCCGCCTGGATCTTGGCCTGCACGTCCGGGACGACATAGCCCTGGTAAGTGTCCCGGGTCTTTTCCTTTTCGGCAGTGCCGGCGTACATGCCCTGCATCATGGTGATGGCAAGGCCGGTGGGGCTGCTGAAGCCGTTGCCCAGCAGATCCCAATCGCCCTGCTTGCCCTGGCGCCAGGCGAGGATGTTGCCGCCGGGTTCGAACTGCTGAAGCTGGGTGCTCACGCCGATGGCGCCGAACATTTCCACCAGGGCTTCCATGATGGAGGTGTCACCGGCGAACTCGCCGGTTTCCCAGATGATCTTCAGCGTGAGGTCCTTGACGCCGAGCTCCGCGAGCCTGGCCTTGGCCTTCTCCGGATCGTAGGTGTACGTCCCCGTCTTGTGGTACCCGGTGAGGCTTGAGGGCGTGACCCCATCGGCCTGGCTGACGGAGTCCACCAGGACGTCCTTGACCAGGGACTCGCCGTCGATGGCCCAGCTGAGCGCCTCGCGGACCCGGGGGTCGGCCAGGGGGTGTCCTGCGGGCTTGCGGAAGTTATAGAAGATCTGGTTCAGCCTGAGGCTGGACGCCTCTTTAAGTTCGACGCCGGGAAGTCCGGCGAGCTGCTCCCTCGAGTCGGGCGTGATGGAATCGATGATGTCCACCTCGCCGCTGCGCAGGGCGATGACGCGGCTGGATTCCTCGGGAAGGAACCGGACCTCGACGTTTTCCACCTCGGGCGCGGGACCCCAGTAGTTCTCGTTCCGCTGGAGGCTGTATGTGCCGGCCCCGCGGTTGAACTTGGTGACGATGTACGGGCCGGTGCCGACGCCTTCCTGCAGTTCTTCCGGTTTGTTCCGTGCCGCGGGAGTTATCAGGATCATGCTCATGAGGGAGTCCAGGATGGGGATGGGCTTCTTGGACTCCATCCGGAAGGTCCGGTCGTCAACGGGGACCACGGCGGGGAATTCGGGGAAGAACCCGGCCACAAACGAGCCCTGCACCTGCTGGTACATTTTCAGGGCCGTGGCGATGTCCTCGATCAGGACCGGCGTGCCGTCGGAGTAGCGGACGCCTTCGCGCAGCCGGACGGTCCACGCGGTGGGGGACGTCATTTCGAAGCGGTCCGCAAGGACCAACACCGGCTTGGTTTCCGGGCCGATGGCCGTGAGTCCCTGGCGCACCGCGCGCTGGACGGTGACGGCGGCGTCAAACTGATTGAGCTTGTTGTCCAGGCTGACCAGTGACCGGTTGAGGGCCAGGGTCAAAGTACTTGGGCCCGGCAGCCCTGTGGGACCGGCACATCCGGCGAGGCCGCCTGTGCCCAGGAGAAAACCGGCGGCTGCGCCGAACTGCAGGAGGCGGCGCCGTGAAATCTCACTTCCTTGAGGAAGAACGGTCATCGTTGACCTCTCGGTAGAACGGGACGGCTGGCGGCCGGATGGCCTGTGCCGTGTTACATGGATCACTCTGCCACTGTTGCGCGTTTCGCGCAACACCTATGGCGCATTTCGCGCAGAAGTGTCATGATGGTGGCTATCGGACGTACGGACCCCAGGGCCCGGAACGCCGGATGGTTCTTCACAACATTCCGAGGGAGGAGGAGAACGTGACAGCTGTGCTCATCCAGGCCGACGACTTTTCCGGCGCCGCCGAAGCAGGGCAGTGCTTTGCCCGCCAGGGCCTTACTACGCGGGTCCTCCTTGGCTCCGGGGTGCAGGGCCAGACTGAACTTCCCAGCCATGCAGCACCGCCGGCCATCGCGCCGGCTCAACTTCCGGGCCAGGCAGCGCCGCCGGCCGACGTCGTGGTTGTCGACACCCACTCCCGGAACCTCTCCGGCGGGGCGGCCGCAGCAGCCGTTGCCGGGGTGTTCGGAGGCTCCGCCGCAGCGTCGGCAGGGGTGCTTTTCAAGAAGCTCGACTCGCTCTGGCGGGGCAACGTGGGCGCGGAAATAGGCGCGCTGACGGCTCTGGGGCTGCACGTGGTGGTTGCCGGCGCCCTTCCCCAGCTGGGCAGGACCGTTGTAGGGGGCAAGCCCGTGGTGGCCGGCGTTCCGCTGGACCGGACCGGCCTCTGGGCGGCCGAAACAGCTGCCCCGCCGGCCAGTGTGCGGGACCTGCTGCAGCAAGCGGAGGGCCCTGCAGCTGATCTCCTGGACCTCCATGTTGTGAGGTCGGGACAGCTTCCCGTGCAGCTGGGCAGGATCCTGTCCGGGCCTGCCCCTGCCGTGGTGGTGGCCGATGGCGAGACCGGGGCGGACCTGGCGGCCGTTGTGGACGCGCTTGTCCGGCTGGAGTTCACGGCAGGCGGCAGACGGGTGGTCCTCGCGGGTACCGGGGGGATTGCAGATCTCCTGGCACGCAGCGTCGGAGCGCATCCTGCGCGTAACACGCAGTCAGCGGAGCCCGATGTGCCCGGGCAGCAGCGCGACGCGGTCACCGGTACTCCGGCAGCTGTGCCGCAAGGGAGCCCCGGGCCAGTCCTCGCCGTCGTCGGTTCCGCCTCCGACACGGCACGGAGCCAGTTGCAGGACCTCGAAGCTGCGGGTTTCCTGCTGCTCGGGCTCCGGCCGGAGCAGCTTGGCCGCCCGGCGGCGCAGCAGCCGCAGGCACAGCGCGCCAGGGATGCGCTCGCGGCCGGGGCGGCAGTAGCCCTGACCGTTGCGGCGGACCGGGTCGATCCCGGCGAGGCGGGCGTGATCGTCCGCAACCTGGCCCGCTTTGTCTCCGGCATCCTCCGGGGGACAGACCCAGAGACGGGCCCAGCGGCGGACCACACGGCCGGGACGAAACCCGGCCTCATCCTCAAACCCGACCTCATCCTCACAGGCGGCGAAACCGCCCGGGAAGTACTCGACGCGCTCGGCATCACCGCCCTGGAACCGCTCGACTCCGTCCAGCACGGAGCCGTGGTCAGCCTCGCCGACGACGGCAGGCTGGTGGGCACCAAACCCGGCAGCTTCGGCGACCGGCACGCGCTGACCCAACTTCACCAATTGATCCAAAGCCGCCGGGCTTCGCCCGCTGCCGGCCAATCAACCCAACAAACACTTGACCGCCCTTCCGAGAAATCTGGAGCAGTAATGAATTCAGCTGTAGTGAACGAAACCGAGCAGGACACCCGACCCTTCATCGCCCTCACCATGGGCGACGGCGCCGGCGTCGGCCCCGAAGTGACAGTGGGCGCGCTGCTGGCGGAAAACGCCTACCGCGACTGCCGCCCGGTGGTCATCGGCGACGTCTACCGGCTTGAACTCGGCGCCAAGGCCCTCGGTGTCACTCCCGACATCGTCGAGGTCCAGACCGTGCAGGAAGCCGTCTTTGAGCCTGGCCGCATCAACGTGATCGATCCCAAGCTGCTGTCCAAGGACCTGCCCTGGGGCCAGGAATCCGCCGAGGCAGGCAACGCCGCCTACCACTACATCCGCATCGCCTGCGAGCTCGGTATGAAGGGCGACGTCCAGGGCATCTGCACGGCGCCGCTGAACAAGGCGGCACTGCACAAAGCCGGACACATCTACCCCGGCCACACCGAACTGCTGGCGCACTTCATGGGCATCGAAGAAGTGTCCATGATGCTGTCCACGCCCAAGGTCAAAGTCATCCATGTGACCACGCACATCGGCCTCATCGATGCCATCAACAAGATCGAGCCCGGCCTGGTGGAACGGACCGTCCGGCGCGGCTACGAAGCCATGCAGCGCGCCGGCATCGCCAACCCCAAAATCGGCGTCTGCGCCATCAACCCGCACGCCGGGGAGAACGGCCTGTTCGGGTACGGCGAGGAGGCCGAGAAGATCACCCCGGCCATCGAAAAGCTGCAGGCCGACGGCGTCGACGCCATCGGTCCGCTCCCGGCCGACACCGCCTTCTTCTTGGCCGGCCGCGGCGATTACGACCTGATCGTCGCGATGTACCACGACCAGGGGCACGGTCCCGTCAAGGTCCTTGGCATCGAGGCCGGCGTCAACATCACGGTCGGCCTGCCGGTCATCCGTACCTCCGTGGACCACGGCACCGCGTTCGACATTGCGGGCAAGGGCGTCGTGGACGTGCGCAGCATGATCGAAGCACTTCGCCAGGCAGCGGAGATGTCACCGAGCCCGGCGCTCCGGATGTAGGAGCGCCGGGTCCCAGCGGCGGCCCTATCCGGCAGTCATCACGTGGGTGAAGTGGTCGTACCGGATGGTGAGGGGGCCGCCGTCGTGCGTCAGGCTGATGTTGGCGCCGTTCGGGGAGCCGCCGGAGCCGTAGCTCACAGCCCACGACCGGTCCAGGGCGGCCTTGAACTCGTACGTGCCGGCGGGAAGGCCGGGTACGGACAGCTTCCAGACCAGGTCGGCGGGGTCCAGCACCAGTTGGGCCTGGTCGCACGCCGGCATCCAGTCCTCCGTGCACCCCAGCTCCGAATTCATGCTGCCGGCCGCGGCCACTGCACCGGGCTGCTGCGACGCGTAGACCGGGCTGAGCAGGTGGGTCGTGTGGTCGTACCGGAATGTGACTGCACCTCCCGGGTGCTCCAGCACGATGTTCTGGCCGTTGAAGGCGCCGCCTGCCCCGTAGTTTTCGTCCCAGCCGCCGTTGATGGCGGCCTTGAACTCGTACGTCCCCGCCGGGAGGTCAGGAACAGTGAGGCGCCACACCTTGTCCGCCGGGTCGAGCGCCATGGAGGCCTGCCCGCAGGCAGGCTGCCAGTCGCCCGGGCAGCCCAGCTCGGAATTCAGGCTGCCGGCCACCGTGACCGTATCCGGCTGCGGAATCTCGCCGGCCACCACGGTCCGGATATCGCTCACCACGTTCGCCGCGCCCGGTGCGGCCATCGTGGCCCGGTACCGGACGGCGGTGCCGTCGGCGAGGCCCAGCGCCGCTACATCGTCAAAGACGGTGTAGGCCGGCGATGAACTGTCCGAACCGATGGCAGCCCAGCCGCCGCCGTCGACGCTCCGCTCGAAGCTGACCGTGTAGTCAGGCTTCTCCGGGCTGGCGGTGGCACTGACTTCCACCTTGCCGTCCACGCTGCTGCCCTCGGCCGGTTTCTGCATCACGAGGACCGGAGAGGGGACAGAGCCGGTCCGGGCCGCGCTCGCGGAGGTGTGCCCGCCGTTGTCGAGGACCACCGCGCGGTATTCCACGGCCGTGCCGGGGTTCAGCCCGGTGACCTCGTGGAACACCTGGTACGGGGCGGTGTCGTCCGTGCCGATCGGCTCCCATTCTCCGCCCGCTGTCCGCGCCTCGAAGCTGACCTCGTAGAACGAGGAACCGTCGACGTCGGCCGCCACCCGGATCCTGCCGTTGTCGCCTTCCGCTGTTGCCGGCTCCTGAAGCACGACGGCGGGAGCCGCCTTGGAGTGCGGGATCCGGCCTGACGATTCGTAGACGACTGCGGAAAGCGGCGGGACGGTGACGGCGAGCTTGCCGTCGGCGGCCGACTTGGATTCCGCTGCGGAGCCGGCGTCGCCGTAGATCCGGCTGTACGTGCGCTTGGCAATGTACGTGGGAACGGCCGCCGTCTGTGCGGTCCGGCTGTTGTTCACCGCCACCACGTATTCGCGCTGGTCCGCCGCGTCCGTGCGGGAGAACGCGTAGATTCCCGGACCGTCCGAGGCGTACCGGTTCTGGTGGGCGCCGTCGCGCAGGGCCGGGTGCCCGGCGGTCAGCGCGGCGAGTTCGCTGATCTTGCTGTAGAGCGGATGGCCGGTGTCGAAGTTGTCCGTGGCATGCGTGGCGTCGGTTCCCAGCAGGTCATCGTCCAGGTATTCGGGCACCTGGCTGGCGAAGAGTGTCTGGCGGGCATCCTGGTCCCCGCCGGGACCCGTGAACCCCTGCTCGTCCCCGTAGTACACCACGGGGTTGCCGCGCGAGAAGTACATCAGCTCGTGGGCCAGCCGGTCCCGGGCAACGCGTTCGGCGTCGTCCGCGCCCGGGTTGTCCGCGGCAATGAAGCTGCCGATCCGGCCCATGTCGTGGTTGCCCAGGAACGTGGGGAGTTGGTAGACGTTGGAGTCGGCGTCGGTGTACCAGTCGTCCGCGGCGAAGAACGCCTCCAGCTGGGCCGCCCCCTGGCTCCGGGAAGCAAAGTTCCTGGCTGCGTCCTGGAACGGGAAGTCCAGCACGGCCTGCATTTTGTTGCGGGTGGTGAACTGCGACGTGAAGCTCTTGGACGTGTCAAAGACCTCGCCGAACATAAAGAACTCGTCCTTGCCCTGTTCCTTGGCGTAGTCCAGGACCTTGGGCCCGAACTCCTGCCAGAACTCGTCGTTCACGTGCTTCATCGTGTCGATCCGGAAGCCGTCCACGCCGAAGTCGCCGATCCACTTTTCGTAGACGTCCACCATTCCGTCGACCACTTTCGGGTGCTCCGTGAAGAGATCGTCCAGGCCGAAGAAATCGCCGTAGAAAGAGTCCTCGCCCTGGAAGGTGGTGTCGCCGCGGTTGTGATAAAGCGCGGGATCATTGAGCCACGCGGGAACCTTGAGCTCTTCCTCGCCTGGTTCCAGCTTGGGCTTGTAGGGGAAGGACGTTTTCGGGTCCAGTGCGGGGAAGTCCTCCGATCCGGCGAAGTCACGGTCATCGAACTCCTCGCCGGCGGCCGTCTTGTAGGGCGCCGCATCCTTTGAGATGTAGGCGGCCCGGTTGCCTTCCTCGTAGCCGATCACGTCCGCAGTGTGGTTGGTGATGATGTCGAAGTAGACCTTCATCCCGCGCGAGTGTGCCTCGTCGATCAGCGCCTTCAGTTCGTCGTTGGTCCCCAGGTGCGGGTCGATCTGGGTGAAGTCGGTGACCCAGTAGCCGTGGTAACCGGCCGATTTGTCCTCGGGCTGGACCGCCTTGTTCTTGAAGCTGGGTGTCAGCCAGATGGACGTGGTGCCCAGGCCCTGGATGTACTCGATCTTGTCAAGCAGCCCTTTAAGGTCACCGCCGTTATAGAAGCCCTTTTTCGTCGGGTCGAAGCCGGAGACCATCGGATCGGAGCCGAGCCCGCCGTCGTCGTTCGCGCTGCTTCCGTTACTGAAGCGGTCCGCCATCACGAAGTAGAAGTTCTCATCCGTCACCGGTGCGCGGAGCGAATGGGCGGCCGACGGGGAGCCGGGGTCTTTCGGCTCCGGCGCCGCGCTGGCCGGTAACGCGTTAGCCGGTGCCGCCAGCGCGGCCGCGATAACCAGCGCCGCGACCGCTGCGGCGGCACGTCTGGCAGGTGGCTTGGGGGGTGAATTTTTGCAGGGTGGATTCTTGTGGATTGCACTGCGGGAAAACACGATGAGGAAACCTTCCGGTAAGCGACATTGCTGCTGTGAAGGACGATGCGGGAGACCGGCTCCTGAGAGCCAAATCACACTGTAAGCGCTTGCACTGACATTTTCCAGCAAATTCCAAGGTTGCTTGGTACCGTCCCCGGTTCGGTAGCATGAATCCCACCGCCTGCCGCTGAGGGAGCCTGTACTTGCCATCAGAAAGCACATTGCGGACCGGCCGCACCGGGACTGCGGACAGTCCGGAAGGCCCGGTCCGCCGTCTCCGCGCTGCCGGCTGCGTCTTTGCCGAGGACGAAGCCCGCCTGCTCGCAGAGGCGGCAACCTCAGCCGCGGAGCTGGAAACGATGATCAAACGGCGCATCGCCGGACTTCCGCTTGAACACATCCTCGGCTGGGCTGAATTCTGCGGGCTCCGCATCGGTGTGGCGACAGGCGTCTTTGTGCCCCGCCGCCGGACCGAGTTCCTTGTCCGTCAGGCGGAGCTGCTGCTCCGCGCTTCCGACGGCGGTTCCGACGACGGCGGGAGTTCCGACGGCGGTTCCGACGATGGCGGCCGCCGCGCCGCCGTCGTCGACCTCTGCTGCGGCTCCGGTGCCGTGGGGGCTGCCCTCGCAGCGCGCCTGGCCGGAATCGAACTGCACGCCTCGGACCTGGACCCCAACGCAGTGCGCTGCGCCAGGCACAACCTGGAGCCGGCCGGCGGCCGCGTCCATGAGGGCGACCTCTTCGACCCGCTGCCGCCCGGGCTCCGCGGCCGCATCAGGGTCCTGGTGGCCAACGCGCCCTATGTCCCCACGGCGGCGATCGGGACCATGCCGCCGGAGGCCCGCACGCACGAACCGCGGATGTCCCTGGACGGCGGTCCCGACGGGCTGGACATCCAGCGGCGGGTTATTGCCGGGGCAACGGACTGGCTTGCACCCGGCGGCCACGTGCTGATCGAGACGAGCCTGGGCCAGGCACGGCAGACCATCGGGCTCATGCGGCAGGCAGGACTGGCAGCCCGGCTGGCGAGCGACCCGGAGCTGGACGCCACTGTTGCGATCGGCACTGCGGCGACCGGCGCTGCAGCGATCGGAACTGCGGCGACCGGCAGGACTGGCTAGGATCCGACGGCGGTCTGCTCCTCAGCGGCCCGCGGTGATCGTGCCAGCAGCCCCGAATAGAACTGGATGTACTCCCGGACCATCCGCTGTGAACTGAAGTGCTGCTCGGCCGCCCGCCGGCAGTCACTGCGGCGCAGCCAGACGCAGCCCTGGAGCGACTCCGCGAGGCCCTGGAGGCTGTCCGCGAGGAACCCTGTTTCCCCGTCGCTGATGATTTCCGGCGCCGAACCCCGGCGCGTTGCCACTACCGGGGTGCCGGCGGCCAGTGCCTCGATCATGACCATCCCGAACGGTTCCGGCCATTGGATCGGATTCAGCATTGCGACGGATTCGCCCAGCAGCCGGTACTTGTCAGCGGTGCCCAGCTCGCCGAGGTATTCGATATCCGCGCCCAGCAGCGGTTCGATCACGTCGTGGAAGTAATCCTGTTCAAACGGTTCGCGCATCTTCGCGCCGATCCGCAGCGGGATGCCCGCCTGGCGTGCCACCATGATGGCCTGGAGGAGGCCCTTGCTCGGGTGCATTCGGCCCAGGAAACAGGCTCCGCCATTGTGCGACGGGCTGAACCGGACGGACCGGAGATCGATGCCGTGGTGGATGACGGCGTCGATCTTCACTCCCCGGGCGGTGGATGCCTGGTGCAGCGAGATGGCCACCAGTGAGGCTTCGTCGTGCATGGCGCGGTAAATCTGCGTAAGTTCGTCGTCGAACGGCCCGTGCAGGGTGGTGACGCGTGGAACATCGGGCACCCTCCGCCGGCACAGCGGACCCAGCAGTGTGTGGTCATGCACGATGTCCACATCCTGCATCGCTTCGTAGGCGCGGAGGACATGCAGGATCTCCTGCCTGCCCGAATCCATGCAGAGACCCGACGATTCCGGGAGGCTTGGAACCCTCGGAACGGGGCAGGTGCTATCGCCCGAGGCGGCGAGGACGACGTCGTGCCCTGCCTCCGCGAGGCCCACGGCAAGCGTGTGGACCACCGATTCCGTCCCGCCGTAGCTTGGTGGGGGAACAGGAATCCAGGGCGGCGCTACGATGCCAATACGCATTGTGCCTCCTACATCAGCCAGCCTTCCGGCCGGGGTCATGGTGGACCCTAATGAGGTCCGTCAGGGGTTCCTGCGTCCCCAGATGCAGCTCAATCGACGGCGGCAGCCCCGTCACGTGTGCGTTGTTTTCCGAAACCTCGATGGTCAGCCGGGAACCGGCCAGCGGCACCTGTTCTTTCCGCAGGTAGCCGAATCCGTCAGGGAAGGCCGGGCTCAGCCAGAGCCGGCCGGTGGAGGCGGACGGATCAAAACGCAGCAGGACCCGGATGAGGTGGATGGGGGTGGCCGAGGCCCAGGCCTGCGGTGAGCACGACGCTGGGTAGTCCACCGGGGCCCGGCCCGCTTCGCGCGGGAAACCGCAGAAAAGCTCCGGGAGCCTGCCGCCAAAAGCCTCCGCGGCGTCGAAGATGGCCATCGCCACGCGCTGGGACTCCTCGACGAAACCGTAGCGCATCAGCCCGTCGGCTATCAGGGCATTGTCGTGCGGCCACACGGAGCCGTTGTGGTAGCTCACGGGGTTGAAAGCACCCATGGTGGAAGCCAGCGTACGGACTCCCCAGCCGGAAAACATGTCCGGCTCCATCAGGCGCCGCGCCACGAGGGCCGCTTTGTCATCGTCCACGATGCCCGACCACAGGCAGTGCCCCATGTTGGAGGCGCAGGCATCCACGGGCCGTTTGTCCTTGTCCAGGGCCACGGCGAAGTAACCGCGTTTCGGCAGCCAGAACCTGCGGTTGAACTCCTCCTTCAGTTCGGCAGCCCGGTCGCCCCAGATGCGGGCCAGGGCGGGGTCTCCGGCGTCCAGGGCCAGCAGTGCCCGGGCCACATAGGCGCTGTAGACATAGCCTTGGACCTCGCACAGGGCGATGGGCGGCTCGGCGAGAGTGCCGTCCGCAAAGTTGATGCCGTCGTAGGAGTCTTTCCAGCCTTGGTTGAGGAGCCCGTGCCTGGTGGCGCGCTCATACTCCACAAAGCCGTCCCCGTCACGGTCGCCATAGCTGGTAATCCAGTCGAGCGCACGGTCCGCACTGGGCAGGAGTTCCTGCACTGCCCGGGCCTCCAGCCCCCAGCGGCTCACTTCCCCCAGGAGCTTGACGAACAGCGGAGTGGCATCCGCCGTCCCGTAATAGGTCGTGTCCCCGCCCAGCGACAGGGCGGCTCCGGAACCGAGACGCACCTCGTGGAGGATCCGTCCGGGTTGTTCCTCGGTGAGCTTGTTGACCTTTTGGCCCTGGTGTTCGGCGAGGGTCTGGAGGGTGCCCAGCGCGATCGTGGGATCCACCGGAAGCGCCATGAGGGAGGTCAGCAGCGAGTCGCGTCCGAATAGGGCCATGAACCACGGGGCTCCCGCGGCAGTAACCGTGCGGTCCGGATGCGCCGGGTCCGCGATCCGTAGCGAGCCCAGGTCCTGCTGGCTCTGGCGCAGTACCCTTTCGAGCACGGGATTGTCCATGCTGACCTGGGGTGCAGCGGCGCCCCAGCGTCGGTGCCGAAGCGCGGGAACCGACTCGTGCTGCGGGATGCCGGCGGAGAACTTGCCCGCCGGTTCACTGCCGTCCGAGCTTGGCGTGGCCACAATGGTGGCGGTCCAGGATCCCTTCGCCGGAATTGTCACCTTGTACATCACGCCGTGCCGGTTCACATCCCCGCCCGAAGCCCTGACCGTCACAGCCAGCAGCCTGCCGTTGTGGCGGCCGCTGATGATCAGCCGGTCGCCCTCCGGCCTGTGGGAGGGCCGCAGCTGTCGGGTCTTCCGGCCAGCCTTAACCTCGAACAGGTCCGCGAAGTCCGCCTCCACCGCCAGTTTGATGCTGCAGGGTGCGGGGGCGCTGGAGTAGTTGTGCACCGTCAGCGTCTCGCGGACGCCGTCGCCCACCTGCCGGTCACGCTCGATCACCATGGGGCGGTCGGCCGCTCCGTCCGGCTGGGGCGCACGGCCGGTGAACACTGCCCGGTAGGGTTCGGGGTTCACCGATGCGAGTTCTTCCACCAGGTGGTTGTTGATCATCAGGTTCCAGCGCGAGATGATCCGGGTGTCCTGATAGAAGGCGCCGTGCGCCAAGGTGAGGTCCAGGTCGCCGTTCCCGGCCGAAATAAAGAAGGATGATCCTTCAACAATGGTCACTGCGTGGTGGCCGATTGATCCGGCGGTGTCCAGGTTCCAGCCGTTCATGGCCGCCGCCGACGAGCCGGATGCGCCGGGGAGGTTGCGTGGATTGGGGCCAGGCGTCGAAAGCTCATGAATTCACTCCGGACCGAGGATTCAATGGCTGACTGCTTAGCCAACCACATTCTAAAATTCCGGCTGACTTCGGGCAAGGATTTTGAGGCCCGGCAGGGACGCAAACAGGGCAGGTGCAGCCGGAACGAAGGAGCGCCGCCGGGAACAGAAAACGGGGCCCTCCCCTGGCCGGACAATGCGTCCGGCAGGGGAGGACCCCGCCCCGTTGAGGCTTGACTCCGTGGGCTAGCTCGAAGTCCGCTCAGGGTTGGTGTTCGTGGCGGGGCCGGCAGGCGTGGCGCCGCCTTCGTCGGACCAGTCCTGGCCGGTGGAGTCATTCAGCGCCGGATCGCTGGTGACGTCAGGGGTGCCGCTTTCAGGTGTGCTGCCGTCCGAGGTGCCGAGGTTGACGGTCTCCGGGTGCGTGCTGTGGGACGGGACGTAGTCGCCGGCCGGGAGCAGGCTCTCCGTGCTCGAATCGCCGCTTTTCGCCGGGCTGTCCTTGGTGCTGTTCTTGCTGGTGCCGGCCGCGTTGTCACGGTGCACGGCGGAACTGATGACCGTGCCTGCGCGGCGGGCGGCCTCGGTCAGCTGGTCAGAGACTTCGGGAGCCTTTTCCTTGACCGCCTCGGTCGCGGCAGCCACTTTGTCCTGGACCGGTTTGCTGTCCCAGAGGGCGGCAGCCCGTGCCTTGATTTTCTCGTAGGCGGCGCGGCCGGACCTTGATCCCAGGATGAATCCAGCTGCCACACCTGTACCAAAAAGAAGTTTTGCTTTCATGTTGTACTCCTGCTCCGTGAGAAGGTTCCGTACTCGGGCGGACCGTTCAAGGGGTTGCCCACAAACAAAAGGCCACAGAATAGAGGGCCGTGGAATGAAAAGACGGCCCCGGAAAGAATCCCGGTGCCGTCTTTTCAGGCCAGACTCCGCTTTAGCGGGCTGTGCGCTTGGTGACCATGCCATAAACAAGCAGGACGATGATCGCACCGCCAATGGCCAGGAGCCATGTGGACAGCGAGAAGAACTCGTTGATGCCAACGCCGAAGAGCGCGCCGCCAATCAGTCCGCCCAGGAGGGCACCGACCACACCGAGCAGCAGCGTGATGAAGATGCCGCCGCCCTGCCGGCCGGGGAGGATTGCCTTAGCGATGGCTCCGGCGATAAGGCCCAGAATCAGAAATGCGAAAAAACCCATTTTATCGTTCCTTCTTCTTTCATTGAGGAGGTGCCCGGATCCCGGGCACGCTTCATCCTTCTACCTAATACTAATCATGCTTAGTATTAATCTGCCAGTCGGCGGACCTGTGAACTTCCGGGGAGCACCGGCTTTCAGTGACCTTGGACGTCAGAATTAACTCCGGACTCGTCACCTCCGTCCAGCGTGGCGATGGCAGTTACGTCGCCCGTGTCCAAAGCAAAGCCGAAGATGCCCAGGTTCTCTTTCATGCGTTGTGGATTGGCCGACTTGGGGATGGCAACGAGGCCCTGCTCAATGTGCCAGCGGAGCACGATCTGGCCAGGGGTCTTGCCGTGCTTTTGGGCGATCTTTCCCAGTACTGGGGCGTTCAGGAGGTCGCTGCCCGCGCCCAGCGGACTGTACGACTCGGTGACGATTCCATGCCGCCGGTTGTAGGCGATATCCACTATCCGGGTGATGGACGGGCTGACCTGGATCTGGTTGACGGCCGGCACAACGTCGCAGGCGTCCATCAGTCTTTCCAGGTGCGCAGGCTTGAAGTTGGAGACGCCGATTGAACGTACTTTGCCGTCGGCCTGCAGCCGTTCAAAAGTTTTCCAAGTGGAGATGAATTCGTCCCGCCGGGGGAGGGGCCAATGGATCAACAGCAGGTCCACGTAGTCCAGGCCGAGGCGTCTGAGTGAGCCGTCCAGTCCGGCCACGGCCCTGTCCTGACCTTGGAATTCGCCGTCCAGTTTCGTGGTGATGAAAAGCTCGGACCGGTCCAGGCCGCTCGAGCGGATGCCGTTACCCACTCCCGCTTCGTTGCCGTATTTCACCGCAGTATCGATGTGGCGGTAACCGGCTTCCACGGCCTGCACGACGGCGGCGGTCACCTGTTCGTCGTCCAGCGGCCAGGTTCCCAGCCCGATCTGGGGAATCCGGTGTCCGTCATTAAGCTCAATCACTGGTGAAAGTGCCATTTATAGAGTCTTTCCTATCGGAGTCCGTTTGCACAGATGTCCAATGGCCCAGTCTTCCAACGATTCGTTTACGGCCGGCGCGCCCAGCTGACCAGCCGATCACTGAGCGCCATAAATCCGGTGTCAACCTGCTGCCGTTCGGGGTGCGCATCGTGCCAGCGGAGGATCTCCCGGGCGCCGTCCGCGAACGGGATGGAGCAGTGGAAGGACGGCACCAGCGACTTGATCTTCGAGTTGTCGAACACCACGGAGTGCGCCCTGTCGCCGAGCAGCCACGGGCCGCGTCCGGGATCGTGCGCGGCGATGGTTCCGAGGCCACATGCACCAGCTCCGGTGCCGCGACGCCGGCAGCCCGGGCAAACAGCCGGTACACCTGGTCCCAGGGGAGGAACTCGTCGGAGGTGATGGTGTAACTCTCGCCCACTGCCTGCGGCCGGCCCAGCAGGCCAACGAACGCCTTAGCGAAGTCCCGGCTGTGCGTCAGCGTCCACAGCGACGTGCCGTCCCCATGGACCAGCACCGGCAGGCCCTGCCGCATGCGGTGGATGTCCGTCCAGCCTCCCAGCAGCGCAATTTTCGTGCGGTCGTACGTGTGAGACGGGCGGACCACCGTGACCGGGAAGCCGTCGTCCCGGTAGGCCCGCATGAGCAGGTCCTCGCAGGCGATTTTGTCCCGGGAATACTGCCAGAAGGGGTTGCGCAGCGGCGTCGATTCCAGGATCGGCAGGCGGGCGGGCGGCTTCTGGTACGCGGAGGCTGAGCTGACGAACACGTACTGGCCGGTCCGGCCCGAGAACTGCTCGATGGCCGCCGCCGCGTGGTCCGGAGTGAAGGAAATAAAGTCCGCCACGGCGTCGAACTGGCGGCCGCGCAGCGCCTCCCGCACGGCCGCGGCGTCCCGGATATCGGCGGTGACCACCTCGGCGCCTCCGGGCGCCGGCCGGGTCGCGGACTGTCCGCGGTTCAGGATGGTGAGCCGGTGGCCCAGCGCGACGGCGTGTTCCGCCGCCGCCGCGCTGATTACGCCGGTTCCGCCGATGAACAGGATGTCCGACGGCGCCGCCACCGTTGCGGGACAGGTCACCAGGCGTAGTCTTCCGGGGCCGTCCGGTGGCCGGGGAAGATGTCGTCAAGGCGCTTGAGCGCATCGGCGTCGAGCGTCACGTCCAAGGCCCTGATCGCGGCGTCGAGCTGTTCCTGCGTGCGCGGACCCACGATCGGTGCGGTGACCGCAGGCTGGTGCAGCAGCCACGCGAGGGCAATATCCCCGGGCTCGTGCCCGAGGTCGTCGGCCAGGTCCTCGTACTGGCGGATCTGTTCCTGGTGCTTCTTCAGCGTTTCGGCCGCCCGTCCTTCGGTGCGCCGGACGCCGTCGCGCTCTTTCTTCAGTACCCCGCCCAGCAGGCCGCCGTGCAGGGGCGACCACGGGATCAGCCCCAGTCCGTACTGCTGCGCAGCCGGGATGACTTCCAGCTCCACGTTGCGGGTGAGGAGGTTGTAGATGGACTGCTCGCTGACCAGGCCGGTGAAGTTGCGCCGGGCGGCGGATTCCTGG
The DNA here is from genome assembly GCF_040683875.1 of Arthrobacter sp. NPDC093128. NCBI lineage: Bacteria > Bacillati > Actinomycetota > Actinomycetes > Micrococcales > Micrococcaceae > Arthrobacter > Arthrobacter sp. NPDC093128. The sequence goes on along the minus strand of NZ_JBFBEY010000007.1, from coordinate 205,067 downwards.
GCCTGGGCGATGTGCCAGCCGGCAAAGTTGCTGCTGCCCGCGTACAGGATCTTGCCCTGCTGGACGGCCACCTCCATCGCCTGCCAGATCTCGTCCCACGGCGTGTTCCGGTCGATGTGGTGGAACTGGTAGATGTCGATGTAGTCCGTCTGGAGCCGTTTGAGGCTGGCATCGAGGGCCCGCCGGATATTCAGGGCGGACAGCTTGGACTCGTTGGGCCGGTCCGTCATGGTGCCGTAGAGCTTGGTGGCCAGGACCGTGCGTTCGCGCCGCTCGTCGCCGCGGGCGAACCAGCGGCCTATGATTTCCTCGGTCCAGCCGTGCTTGCCGGAGCCGCCGTAGACGTTGGCCGTGTCAAAGAAGTTGATGCCGGAATCCTGGGCGGAGTCCATGATGGAGTGCGCGGCCGCTTCTTCGGTCTGGGGTCCGAAGTTCATGGTGCCCAGGCACAGGCGGGATACTTTCAGGCCCGAACGGCCAAGGTTGGTGTACTGCATGCTAAGGGTCCTTTGGGTTGTGGGGTTCTTGGTGTCTGGTGCTTGCTACATCTGGCTGAAGGCGGCGACGGCGGGGTCGGCGCCCGCCCGGGCACCGGATTCCAGCGCGGTGATTTCGGTAAGTTCAGCGGGGGAGAGTTCGACGGCGACGGCACCGAGGTTCTCCCGCATGCGCTTCGAATCGGCGGACTTGGGGATGACGATGGTGCCCTGGGCTAGGTGCCAGGCCAGCACCACCTGGGCCGGCGTTGCACCGTATTTGCCGGCCAGCGCTTTTACTGCGGCGGCGTTCAGGTCAGACCCCTGGCCCAGCGGACTGTACGCCTCCACGGCGATGCCGAGGTCCCGGCATTTGGCCGCCAGTTCCTGCTGCTGGAAGGTGGGGTGGATTTCGAACTGGTTCACGGCCGGGACCACATCCGCGGCCGGGAGGAGGGTGTCCAGGTGCTCCGGAAGGAAGTTGGAGACGCCGATGGCGCGGATCTGGCTGTTGGCGTAGAGCTTTTCCATCGCTTTCCACGCGTCGGTGAAGAGCCCCTGGGACGGCACCGGCCAGTGGATCAGGTAGAGGTCCACGAAGTCGATGCCGAGTGCCTTGCGGCTGTTCTGGAAAGCCTCGTGGGCGGTGGCCTGTTCGCCGTTGCGGAGTTTGGTGGTGATGAAGATTTCCTCGCGCGGAATGCCGGAGGCGGCGATGGCGGCCCCGACGCCTGCCTCATTGCGGTAGGCCGCGGCGGTGTCAATGTGGCGGTAGCCGGCCTCGAGCGCGTCCTCGACGATGCGCTGTGTTTCTTCCGGCGGCACCTGGAAGACGCCGAAGCCGAGCTGCGGGATCTGTACGCCGTTGTTGAGGGTCAGCTGCGGAATGGTGGTTTGGTGCGTCTGGGACATCGTCAGTTCTTCCGGTCGTAGGGCTCGCGGGAAACCGCTTTCATGCGGGCTATGCATCGAGCCTATGCACTTTCCGGTGCCCTGTCAGTAGGCATGCCTGTTCCTGTTTTTCCTAGGACTGGCAGTCCTACCTTCGTTGTAGAAAGGGAGCTTCCCCGCCGTGCACAATGGAAGGCATGGGTCAGAGCGCCGAGTTTGGAAAATTCCTCAAAGCAATGCGGTCACGGCTGAAGCCGGAGGACGCCGGGCTGCCCGGCACAACGGGTGCCCGGAGGGTTCCCGGGCTGCGCCGCGAGGAGATAGCCCGGCTGGCGGATGTGAGCACGGACTACTACACCCGCCTGGAGCAGGGCCGCAACATCCACCCGTCCAGGGCCGTGCTCGATTCCGTGGCCCGTGCGCTGCGACTGGACTCCAGCGAACAGGCGCACATGATGGACCTCCTGGAACACTGCGCTGAATCGCAGCGACCGCCGATCCCTGCCCAGGGCGTCCGGCCGGCGCTGCGCCAGCTGCTGGGCGCTGTGGGCGATGTCCCCGCGCTGGTCCTGGGCCGCCGCAACGATGTCCTGGCCGGTAACCGCCTGGCCTTCCTGTTGTTTGCCGACTTCCCCGCGATGCCCGCCGGGGAGCGTAACCTGACCCGCTGGCTCATGCTCGAGCCGCGCACCCGCGAACTGTTCCGGGACTGGAAGACCGTGGCAGCCGAAGCCGTTGGCGCCCTGCGCGTGGATGTCGGCCGGCACCCGAACGACGCCCAGGCCAACCAGCTGGTGGGCGAACTCGCGGTGCACAGCGAACACTTCCGCCAGTGGTGGGCCGGGCACAGGGTTGCCGCACCGTCCGCCGGCAGCCTTCGGCTCCACCATCCCGTGGTCGGGGACCTGGAACTGAACTTTGAGAACCTGGTGCTGCCGGACGATCCGGACCAGGTCCTCCGGGTGTTTTCCGCAAAGCCGGGTTCGCCGTCGGCCGATTCCCTGACGCTGCTGGGCAGCTTCGGTGCCGGAGAGGGCCGGGATGCGTCGGGGACCAACGGCGGACCGCGGGCCACGCAGATAGCCGATGTCAGCGACGCCGGCAGCGCGTCCTAGGCCCGTAACGGCCAGTAACCGGCTGGATCTTCCCCCGCCCTGACATAAGTTCTGCTTATCCGTCCACGCAGAATAGGTCTTATCCATTCCTCCACCGAGTCCCTACGCTCGAATGAAGGAACCGTTCTTTGGTTGCGTCCCACTCAAGAACCTGGAAGAGACCATGCCTGATTTTTCCCCAGCCGCCCGTGTCAGCCGCATCAAATCGTCTCCGAGCGTGGCAGCCGCCGCGAGGGTACGTGAACTCAAAGCCGAGGGCCGACGGATCCTTGACCTGACGGTCGGTGAACCTGACTTCGATACACCGCCGCACATCAAGGCCGCGGCCGTCGCCGCCATCGAGGCCGGTGAAACCAAATACACCTCCGTCAGCGGCACCCCCGCGCTCCAGAAAGCCATCCTGGGCAGGCTCGAATACCACACCGGGGTCAGGTTCGAACCGGACCAGATCACCATCGGCGGCGGCGCGAAGCAGGTCATCTTCCTGGCGCTCATGGCCACACTCGACGCCGGGGACGAGGTCATTATCCCGGCCCCGTACTGGGTGTCCTACCCGGACATGGTCCTGGCGAACGACGGCACGCCCGTCATTGTCCCCTGCACGGAGGAGACCGGCTTCAAACTCACGCCGGAGGCGCTGCGCGGTGCCATCACGCCGCGCACCAAGTGGCTGATCCTCAACTCGCCGTCGAATCCCACCGGTGCCGTCTACAGCCGCCAGGAACTTCGTGCCCTGGCCGCCGCACTTCAGGACTTCCCGCAGGTCAACGTCCTCACCGATGAAATTTACGACGAGATCCACTTCGGCCAGGGCAAGATTGCCAGCCTCGTCGAGGTGGCTCCGGAGCTGAGGGGCCGGATCCTCCTGGTGAACGGGGTGTCCAAGGCCTATGCGATGACCGGGTGGAGGCTTGGCTATGCAGCCGGTCCCGCGCCGCTCATCGCAGCCGTGAACAAGCTGCAGTCGCAAATGTCGTCCTGCCCGTCCTCGGTCAGCCAGGCAGCGGCCGCGGCGGCCCTGTCGGGTCCCCAGGACTTCGTCAGCGAGAGCGTTGCCGTCTACCGGGACCGCCGCGACGCCGCCGTGGCCGGGCTCAACGCCGTCGACGGCCTGCGCTGCGCCCCCGCCGAAGGCGCCTTCTACGCCTACGTAAACTGCGCCGGCGTCATCGGAAAGCGGACGCCCGACGGCTCCGAAATCACCTCCGATGAGGACTTCACGCTGTACCTCCTCGACGCGGCGCACGTTGCCACGATCCATGGATCCGCCTACGGGCTCGGACCGTACTTCCGCATTTCCTTTGCCACCAGCCTGGACATCATCCGGGAAGCCACGGCGGCCATCGACAAGGCCGTCCGGGCCCTCAGCTGAGATCCGGCGGCACCTCCGCTTCACCCAGCCAGCAGTCCCCACTCCTGTTAGGAAATCTCCCATGATCCACGTCAAGGCCAACATCGAACGCCCGGACGCCGACGTCGTCAGCCGGCTCTCCGCCTTTTCCTCCGCCACCATCCACGAAGCCCAGGGCCGCAAGGGCGCCCTGAGCTCGCGGATCAAGCCGATCGACCGGTCCATGTCCTTCTGCGGGCCGGCCGTCACTGTCCGCTGCGCACCACAGGACAACCTGATGCTGCAGGTGGCCATCCACTACGCCCGGGCCGGCGACGTTGTCCTGGTGGCGGCAGGGGAGTACGAGGAGGCCGGGACGTTCGGCGACGTGCTGGGCAACGCCATGAAGGCCAAGGGGATCGCCGCGATGGTCACGGACTCGGGCGTACGCGACACCCAGGACCTGATCGAGCTGGGGCTGCCCGTCTTCTCCGGCAACATCTGCATCAAGGGCACGGTGAAGGAAACCCTGGGTCCGATCAACCACCCGGTCGTGTTCGGCGACGAAATCATCTACCCCGGTGACATCCTTCGCGGCGACGCTGACGGCGTCGTTGTGGTCCGCCGCGAGGAAGCCGAGGAAGTCATCGCCCTGTCACAGGCACGCGACGACGCCGAACGCGAATTGATCAGGCAGTACCACGACGGCGGAACCACCATTGAGCTCTGCAAGCTGACCGACGTGCTGAAGGCCAAGGGATTGCTCGTGGAAGTCTAGGAAGCCGCCCGCCGGCTCGGGCTTTCTCCGGCTTAATCCGCCAGCCGGCTTCTGGTATCGACGAGGTACCAGGTGGTGCCGCGACCTGCGCGGGTGGGCATGATGCTGCCTTCAAAGACGAACAGCGGATCGGCAGTGTCGGCTTCGGCGCGCCAGAATCCGTTGACGGGGCAGTGGCTTCCCGTCCTGGCCGCCAGTCGGCTACCGGGGCGGGAGGTGAGTGCAGCGGTTGTGCCTGTTTTCTTCATGGCGGTATTCCTCACGGCTCCCTGGTCAATTCCCTTTGGGGCAGGAAATTGAATCATTTGTTTTCTTGATCCTAGGGAAATTCCAGCGCCGTGAATAATACCTAATTCGGGTGATCCGATAAGGCGGAACGATGGCTGTTTACCGTCGTGCTCGGGAGTGCGATCTAGTGGCCATACTTTTGGCTCATCATGTTCTGAAGCATTTCTTTCAATATAATCAGAACGGCGGACGCGGCCTCGGAAAGAGGTTCGTGGTCGGGGGTGCACAGTGCAATTTTTGACTGCAGCGCCGGGCCGGTAATGCGCAGCACCTGGAAGTCCTCTTCATGGAACAGGGCGTCCGCCGCCGACCGTGGCAGGATTGCGGCGCCAAGGTTGGCACGCAGCAGCCTTGCCAGCGAGGGGACGGATTCCACCTCGCCCATCAGGCGCAGCCGGAGGTTGCTCTCGTCGAAACCACGTTCCACGATCTGGCGCAGGGTGTGGATCTTTTCGGGCAGGAAGAGCCCCAGCCCGGCCACATCACGGAGGCTGATTTCCCCGTCCGCCGCCTGGATTCCGGCTTCCGGGCTGATCACCAGGTAGAGGTCTTCGACGATCATGGTGGTGAACTGGACGCCACGGATCGGCCCCGGCTCGTAGATGAGGGCCATGTCCAGCCGGCCGTTTTTGATGGCCTCGCTCAAGACGCCGCCATAGATCTCCGTCAGGTGCACAACGACGTCCGGGTACCGGCGGTTGACCTCGCTGATGATCTGCGGCGCGAGGCTGGACGCCATGCTGTACGGGGCGATTGCCACGGAAACGCGGCCCGAAGGTGTTGCTCCGGATGTTTCCACGTCCTGGCGCGCCTGCTCCACCTGGCGAAGGATCATCTGGGCGTGCCGGTACAGGGTGTGACCGGCCGCCGTCGGCTCGACGCCCTTCTTGCTGCGGATCAGCAGTCGCTGTTTCAGGTCGTTTTCGAGCGATGAAACCTGCTGGCTCAGTGCGGGCTGCGCCACATGCAAGGCCGCGGCTGCCTTGGTGATGCTGCCGGAATCAACGATCTGCACGAAGTAGGCCAACTTCCTGGTGTCCATGCCTCTCCACCTTTCTCCGCCGCTCCCGGAAGGCAGTGGTCATAGCCCGATTCTATGTCTCCCGAACCCGCGTGAAGTTGGCGACCGGGGCTCACGGGTCATAGCTCCTGCCTATCACGTGACATTGAATCGGTCTTTGTGTGAGCTCCGTCTCGATGCCAGAATCTATTCAAGCAAAGACGGCCCGGAATATAGGAATTCATAACAAATTCCCGTGGGGTCATTCCGATTATTTATGGACTTTCAAATTTACTTACATGAAATATTCTTCCCCTAATGTTCCTGAAAAGACATTGACCACCATCCACGTTAGTGAGGCAAAGATGAATCCGACAGTTGATCTCGTCGCCGATCTGGGCGAGGGCTTCGGCGCCTACACCGTGGGGGATGACCAGGCCCTGCTCGAGGTTGTGTCCAGTGCGAACATCGCCTGCGGCTTCCACGCCGGTGACCCGGACATCATGGACGCCACGGTAGCCGAATGCGTGCGCCGCGGAGTCGGAATTGGCGCCCACCCCAGCTTCCCGGACCTCCGCGGTTTCGGCCGCCGCGCCATGGACCTGACTCCTGCCGAAGTACGCACCGACGTCCTCTACCAGCTTGGCGCGCTGTCCGGATTTGCCGCGTACCACGGAACCCGGGTTGCCCATCTGGCACCGCACGGACGCCTGGGCAACCTCGTGGCCACGCGGGCGGACTACGCGGCCGCCGTGGCAGACGCCGCACTTGGAGCCGATCCCCGGCTTATCATCCTGGCCCAGGACGGCGAACTTGCCCTGGCCGCCGCCGACCGCGGCCTCGATGTTGCCATTGTTGGCATCGCGGACCGCGCCTACGAAGCCGACGGCACCCTGGTCCCCCGGGGCCGGGACGGCGCAGTCATCCATGATCCTTCAGTGATCGTGGAACGGACTGTCCGGATGGTCTGCGAGGGTCTGATCGAAACCGTTGCCGGCTTCGACATCCCCATCCAGGCGGACACCATCCTGCTCCACGGCGACAACGCCGGAGCCGTGCAGCTTGCGCGGCTCATCCGGGCCGGGCTCACGGCGGCCGGGGTCACCATCGCCCCACTGGCACAGGTGCTTGCCGCCAGGCAGGAAAAGGTGGCCTGACATGTCCGTCAACGCAGCGGCCATCGAGGTGCACGAGTCAGGCGACTCTGCCCTGCGCGTGGTGGCAGTGGATGCAGACCGTGAAGCCAACTGGACAACGGTTCACCGCCTTGCAGAGTGGTTGGAATCTTCGGGAGCCGACGGAGTCTACGGCGCCGTTCCCACCTACGACTCCGTGCTGGTCGAATTTGATGCCCGGTCCACTTCGGCCCGCCAGGTCAAAGCCTTCGTGCAGCTCGGACTGCGCCAGCTCGGCCACGCTGACACCGAGGTCCGGGCGCCCCGGGAGTTTGATGTGCCGGTGGTTTACGGCGGCGAATACGGCCCCGACCTGGAACGTGTTGCTGGCCAGCAGGGGCTGAGCATGGAAGACGTCGTCAGGCTGCACTGCGCCGATTCCTACGTCATCAGGTGCCTCGGAGCCCCTGCTGGATCGCCCATGATGGACGGCCCCGGTTTCCCGCTGCCCGTGCCCCGCCTCAAGGATCCTCGGCTGAGCGTGCCGGCAGGTGCCGTTGCCGTCGCAGGCCGCCAGGCCGTCATCGCCCCGGCCACCGCCCCTGGCGGATGGTGCGTCATCGGGCAGACGCCGCTGACTCTCTTGAACCTGGCCAACGAACCGCTGGTTCCCTATACGCCCGGAGACAGGCTGAGCTTCATCCCCATCCCGGCGGCTGACTTCGGCGGGTACGCCGGACGGTACCTGGAGCCGGCACGATGAGCGGCGTCCTGACGATCAGCCAGCCCGGAAACTCCGTGGTCACCGACCTCGGCCGGTTCCGCGGGCCGCGTTACGGGTTGCCCGTGAACGGCGCCCTCGACCAGTTCTCCGCCCGGGCCGCCAACATCCTCGCCGGCAACGAGGACAACGATCCCCTCATCGAAATCACGGCACTGGACTTCCGGCTGCGGACGGACACCGACATCCTCGTTGCCGTCACGGGAGCGCCGGTCACCCTGTCCGTCGGCGGACGGACCTGCCCGCAGTGGGAACCCGTCTCGGTCCGGGCAGGCGAAACCCTGGCGGCCCGGGGGATGACCGGCGGGCTCCGCGCCTACCTGGCCATCCACGGTTCAGTCGCCGCACCGGTCCTGCTGGGAAGCTGCGCACCGGACACCGTCGTCGGGTTCGGCCTCAAACTGGCGGAAGGGACCCAACTGAAGGTCCGACGCAGCGTGGCCCCGATCCGCCAGCCCTATTTCGACCTGCCGCTGTTCCGGCTGGGGCTCAACCGCCCCGAGTTCGGAACCGAGCTCGCAGTGGACGTCACCGACGGCCCGGACATTGACGAGTTCGGCGACTCGGCCGGCCTGCTGTTTTCCTCAAGCTATACAGTCAGCGGACGCAGCAACCACATCGGCCTCCGCCTTGGCGGTGAGTTGCCGGAACGGCAGTCGTCCGCCGAGCTGCTCTCCCGCGGCGTTCCGGTCGGGGCTGTGGAAGTCCCGTCCCGGGACGAACTCCTGGTCCTGCACCGCGGCCGCGGTGTCACCGCCGGCTATCCGGTCCTGGCCGTGGTGACCAGCATGTCCCTGGACATCCTGGCTCAGGCCAGGCCGGGGCACACGGTCACCTTCCGCAGAACCACCGTGGCCGAAGCCGCCGGAGCCCTCCGGACGGCAACACGCCAACTCGAAAACCTCCGGGCCGCCGTCACCACGGTGTTCGGCCTCCTCGGGATCGGCGCCCGGCCCCACTGGCACGATCTGGCCCCGGCAGTAGGAAGCTAAAAACCCTCGCATCAGCTCCAAAGCCTTGCTACCCTCCCCTTAGTTAGGAAAGCCATGTCAACTTCAACGCGTGCGGCCCAGCCGCACCAAGAGCGGCTCAGCAGCAAGCAGACCCGCAAAGTCGTCACAGCCGGCTGCGTCGGTATTTTCGTGGAACTGTACGACAACGGCATCTTCGCCTTCATGGCGGGGACGCTGGCGCTCGTCTTCCTGGCGCCCGGCAACCCGGACAACGCGTTGCTGTTCGTTTTCGCCGGCTACGCGGTCTCGTTCTTCGTCCGACCCCTCGGTGCGGTGGTCTGCGGCTTCCTCGGGGACCGGATCGGACGCCAGAAACTGCTGGTCTTCGTCATCCTGCTCATCAGCGTGGCCACCGCAGGCATCGGGCTCCTGCCCGCGTACTCCGCGATCGGCATCGCCGCACCCGTACTGCTTGTGCTGCTGCGGATGCTGCAGGGCTTCTCCGTCGGCGGCGAGGCTGCCGGTGCTATGACGTTCCTGGCTGAGCACGCCCCCGAAGGCAAGCGCGGCATCATCACTTCCTACGCACAGATCGCATCCTTCGCGGCGCTCCTCACCGGTACCCTCGTGGCGTTCTCCATGTCTCCGTGGCTCAGCCAGGCGGCCATCGACGGCGGCGGGTTCGGTGCCTTTGCGTGGCGTATCCCGTTCCTTGTCGCCATCCCCATGGGCATCATCGGCTGGTACATCCGCAAGGCCATCAGCGACACCCCCAACTTCGTGAAGCTGAAGGAAGAGGGCGGCCTGTCCAAGAACCCACTCAAGGAAGCGTTCAAGTCCGCCGAACACCGCCGTGCCATGGTCCTGGCCCTGTTCATCCCGCTGATGAACGGCTCCGGCTACTACGTCCTGTTCTCCTACATGCCCACCTTCCTGAAGGGCAAGCAGCTGAACTTCACCATCGGTGAGGCGCTCATCGTTACCGCCTGCAGCCTCGTCGCCATCTGCATCGCCATTCCGTTCATGGGCGCCCTGTCGGACCGTGTGGGGCGCAAGAAGGTGATCGCCGGCTCGGCCATCGCCATGGCAATCGTCGGCATCCCGGCCTACGCCCTGATCGCCACCGGCAACATGGGCCTCGCCATCCTCGGCGCCTGCATCATGGCGGTGGTCTTCGCCGGACACACCGCCGTCATCCACATCCTGATCGTGGAACTCTTCCCCACCCGCGTCCGCTACTCCGCCTACGGTCTTGGCTACAACGTTTCCTCGGCCCTGTTCGGCGGCACGGCCCCGCTGCTGATGACCTGGCTCATCTCGAGCACCGGCAACATCTACATGCCCGCGTTCTACGCCGTCATCACGGCACTGGGCACCCTCGCGGCGGTCAGCACGGTCAAAGACCGGGCCCATGAGCCGCTGCGGGACGCCTGACCCGCAGCCGCACCTGATCCACTCCGCCGGCGAATCCACAGCACGTTGGCCGGGTCCCGTTCCGGGGCCCGGCCGCTCAACCCTTCAATGGAGACCTGATGCCTTTTTCCGACTACACCACAGCCCTCGTCACCGGCGCTTCCACCGGCATGGGAGCCGCCATCAGTGAACGGCTTGCCAAGCGCGGCCTGACCGTCCACGCCGTCGCCCGCAACCAGGAGCGGCTGGACGAACTGGCGGACCGCACCGGCGCCGTGCCGCACGTCGTCGACCTCACCGACACCAAGGCCCTCGCCGCGGCGATTGACGGCCTCAAGGTGGACGTGCTGGTGAACTGCGCCGGCGTTTCCCGCCCCGGCAACATCCTGGATTCCTCCGAGGACGACGTCGACGAACTGGTGGACGTCAACCTCCGCGGGCTTCTTCACCTGACCCGGCTGATCCTGCCCGGCATGGTGGAGCGCGACCTGGGCCACGTGGTCAACATCAGCTCCATTGCCGGCGTCTACAACTTCTACGGGCACACCGTTTACCACGCCACCAAGGCAGCGGTGCACCAGATTTCCCGCCAGCTCCGGAACGACACGGTGGGCAAGCGGATCCGTGTCACCGAGATCTGCCCGGGCCGGGTGGAGACGGAGATCTTCGGCCGCAACATGGGCGGCACGCCCGAGGCCATGGAGGAAGCCTGGAAGACGTACTACGAGGGCTTCGAATCCCTGACCACCGATGACATCGTCAACGCCCTCGACTACGCCATCGAAGCGCCGGCCCACGTGAACCTTGGAATGATGGAAATCATGCCCACGTTCCAGGTCCCCGGCGGCCTGGTGTTTGACCGACGCTAACCATGTTCCGAAGGACGGCCCTGCGGTAACGGCGACTGTGCAGCCGCCCCATCAACCAGGGTGATTCTGGACGAACGCCCATTGGGGGAGCACGGCTGGTTTCCTAGCCTTGGGGTAGACCTTTTCACTACCAAGGATGGGATTCAACGATGAAGCGCATCGCACTGCTCCGGGAGCGAGTGGCCACGTCCGGCGCCACAGGCACCCACTGCCCGGTATCCGGGCTGTGGGCTCCTGACGACGCACCGCATGACGGACAGACTTTTTTTGAAGGACACATTTTCCCGTCCTACAACGGATCGGCCACCGTCTGGCGCCGCACGGCGGGCGCAACCTCGCGCTGAGGCTGCGCCGCTAGCGCTCCAGGCGGAAGCCCAGTTTTATGGTTACCTGCCAGTCGGCCACCTTGCCGTCTGCCAGGTGGCCGCGGATTTCCTTGACCTCGAACCAGTCCAGGTTGCGGAGGGTCTTCGCGGCCTCGGCAATCCCGTTGCGGACGGCGGCGTCCACGCCCTCATTTGAAGTTCCGACAATTTCAGAAATGCTGTAGGTGTGATTCGACAACTTCGCTCCTCATAATCTCCATTGACACCCGGAACTGCGGGCCGTCCCTGCAGATTAGCGGACGAAGGTCCGAACGACTAGGGTTTCGCCGCGGCGGTGGCCGCCGCGATTGCTGCAGCTGCGGCCGCAGGACACGATCGCGGCGAGGAACCCGGCAGTCAGTGCTCAGCGGTCGGGGCCGGCGGGAAGCGGGCCGTGCGGCATCCCGGGCCCGAACACCGGGCCAGGTTCCGGGCGTTTCGCCTTCAGGCCCGGGACCGTGGGACGCTGCCTCACCCGGCGCAGCACCCACGGGAACAGGTAATCCCTTGCCCAGACCAGATCGCTGCTTCTGGCCTGCCTCCAGCTGCTGGTGGGCAGGACCTTGGGCTGCAAGGGCTGCAGGGTATGGGGCACGTTCAGCGTCTCGAGCACCATGGCCGCTATGGTGTGATGGCCCAGGGGCGAGAAGTGCAGGCGGTCCGGATCCCACATTTGCGGACCGGTCAGCTGGCGCAGGCTCCACAGGTCGGCCACCACGCCGTCGTGGCGGGCCGCTAAGGTGCGGAGATTTTCGTTGAAGATGGCCACCCTGCCCCGGATGCGGCTGAACACCGGGGTGTCGCCCCAGTCCGGTCCGGTAAAGATCACCACTGTTGCGCCGGTGGCACTGAGCAGTCCTATTACCGGGTCCAGTTTCTCGGCCAGCTTGTCGGGATCGCTGCCGCGGAACACGAGGTCGTTGCCTCCTGCGGAGAGCGTGATCAGGTCCGGCTTGAGTTCAAGTGCCGGACCCACCTGGTCATCAACGATCTGCTGAAGCAGCAGGCCCCTGACTGCCAGGTTGGCGTAGGCGAAATCCCGGTGGCCCAGGCTCAGCTCCTCCGCGACCCGGTCAGCCCAGCCCCGCACACCGCCGGGGCTCCGCGGCTCCGGATCGCCATAGCCCTCGGTGAATGAATCCCCCAGCGCCACGAAGCGGTTCCACGGGTGGGGCGCAGGAGTGTGTGCCGCGGATGGTGTCCGTGCAGGTCCGGGAATGCTGAACGTGCTCACAATTCCATAGTGACCTCCCGGTTCTGCGGAAAACAGGGCCGAAGGGCGCAATTCACCTGCCCTGCGAAGCCCGATGGTGACGTCTGCTGCCACGAGCCGGCCGGGAGAAAATACCAAGGGGGGTATATGATTAGGGCAGTCCAGAAGCCACGGAGGAAGTAATGGAACTCGATCCCGCCGAGATGAAGCCTGTCATCAACCGGCTGCGCCGCGCGCAGGGGCAGCTCGCGGCTGTGACCCGGATGATCGAGGAGGGCCGTGACTGCAAAAGCGTGGTCACGCAGCTGGCAGCCGTTTCCAGTGCCCTTGACCGTGCCGGATTCTCCATTATTGCCACCGGCCTGCAGCAGTGCATGCAGCAGGAGGACCCCAGCCTGGACCGGGCCGAACTGGAGAAGCTCTTCCTCTCCCTCGCCTAGTCCGTCAGGCGCGCACGGCCGCCCGGGTCTCCCTCGCGTAGTCCGTCAGGCGCTCTTCGCCTCGAGCACGTACGTCTTCAGGTCATCCAGGGTCTGCTGCATGTGGGCGTCCATGGCTCCGCGGGAGCGCGCGGGGTCCCGTGATTCCAAAGCCTCGGCAATCGCCTGGTGATGGCCGATGGCGTGTTCCTGGATGTCCCGGACCTTGGAGGTCTGTGTCCGGCGCTTCTCCAGCACCCGGTGCAGCGGCTCGAACAGGACGGCGACAAAAACGTTCTCCGAGGCACGCAGGATCACGTCGTGGAAGGCGAGGTCAGCCTCCACGAACGCCGGCAGGTCGTCGGACTGGTGAGCCTTGCGCATGGCCGCCACGTAGCCGTGGAGTGTCTTAATCTCGGCGTCGCTGATGCGTCCGGCTGCCAGTTCGCAGGCCCCGGTTTCCAGCATTCGGCGGAGCTCAATCAGTTGGATGGCCGCGGACGCATCATTTTTGCCCTCTGAAGCTGCGCGGAGGACTGCCTCCAGCGAGGCCCAGCGGTTGAGCGGATTGACGAAGGTGCCCCGTCCCCGCTCCACGCTCAGGATGCGCTGCGCCTCCAGCGTCTTCATCGCCTCACGCACGGTCATGCGGCTGACTTCATGTTTCGCGCTCAGTTCCAGCTCGCCGGGGACGCTGGCCCCGGGCGGGAACTCGCCGGCAATGATCCGGTCCAGGAGTTCATCGGCCACCACGCCGACCAGTGATTTCCGTGCCAACTTTCCCCCGTTCCGCGATGAGCGACGATTTGTCCGACAAGTCTACTTGCGCGTCCCTGTGCCTTGTGCCACACTAGCATTCAAATGTTAGATGTCAGACATCTTACAAGTACCTACCCGCAACAGAGATTTCATACACAACGGAGTGCAAAGTGCCCCTTGAAGCAGATGTACTGGCCGCCTTCCCGGCGGAGATCCAGATTCCCGCTGAGCTCGTTGCCAACGCTGTAGCGGCGTCATCGGGGTCCTCGCCCCGAGTACTCGTAGTGCTCGACGACGACCCCACCGGCACGCAGTCCGTTGCGGACCTGCCGGTCCTCACCCGCTGGGATGTTGCCGACTTCACCTGGGCCTTTGCGCAGGGCAAGCCCGCCGTCTACGTGCTCACCAACACGCGCAGCCTGGACCCGGCCGAGGCCGCCGCGCGGAACGAGGAAATCGTCCGCAACGCCTTGGCCGCCGCGGGCGCCACCGAGGGAGAACGGCTCCGGCTGGGGTTTGTGAGCCGCAGCGACTCCACCCTCCGCGGCCACTACCCGCTGGAACCGGATGTCATCGCCGCCACCGTGGCCGCTGTCAGCGGCGAGAAGACCGACGGCGTCGTCATCATTCCGGCGTTCCCCGACGCCGGCCGCGTAACCATCGGCGGCGTGCACTACATGCGCGGCACCGGGGCCGACGCCGGAAAGCTGACCCCCGTGGCCGAGACCGAGTTCGCCAAGGACGCATCCTTCGGCTTCGCCAACTCCGAGATGGCCAAGTACGTCGAGGAGAAGTCCAACGGCCGCTTTGCCGCGGACTCCGTGATCGTCCTGGACCTCAACATCATCCGCGCCGCAGGGCCGGACGGCGATCCGCAGATCTCCGCCAAGGCCATCGCCGACGCCATCGACTCCGCCACCGACTCCACCCCGATCGTGGCGGACATCGTCTCCGAAAACGACCTCCGTGCCCTCTCCTTGGGCCTCGAGGAAGCCGAACACCGCGGCAAGAAGCTGCTCTACCGCGTGGGCCCGCCCTTCGTCCGCGCCCGGATCGGCCAGGAAATCCGCACCCAACTCAGCGGTGAAGAGGCCTACGCCGGCAACACCCCCTCGGAAGCCGGCGGACTCATCGTGGTCGGCTCGCACGTCGGCGTGACCACCCGCCAACTCAAGGCCCTCACCGAACAGCACAGCTCAGCACGCATCGTCGAGATCGACGTCGAACGTCTCCTCGCTGCCGAAAACGCAGCGGACGCCTACCTCGGCACGGTAGTGGCCGACGTCGTCAACGCCCTGCACAGCGGCGACGTCATCGTGCACACCAGCCGCCTGCTCATCAGGACCGACGACGCCGCCGAAAGCCTGCGGATCGCCCGCACGGTGTCCGCCGCCGTCGTCGCCGTCGTGAACCGCACGCTCAAGACCTTTCCGCCGCGCTTCGTGATTGCCAAGGGCGGCATTACGTCCTCGGACGTCGCCGCGCACGGCCTGGAAATCCGGCACGCCATCGTCCGCGGCCCCATGCTCCCGGGCATCGTGAGCCTGTGGGAGCCGGTGGACGGCCCCGCCAAGGGCATCCCGTACATCGTCTTCGCCGGCAATGTGGGCGACGACCAGTCCCTCGCCGACGTCACCCGCAAGCTCAGCAACACCTTCTAAACCTCCCCACCACCGCAAGATTCGATGGAGAACACCATGACCAGCAGCTACACCATCACCGTTCTAGGCCTTGGCGCCATGGGCCTGCCCATGGCCACCCGCCTGGCCAGCCAGCTCACGGTCCACGGCTTCGACATCGCCGAGCCGCGCCTGAAGCTCGCCGAAGAAGCCGGCATCCGCACCTTCGCCTCCGCCCGCGAAGCCTCGGAAGGGGCCGACGCCCTGCTCCTGGCCGTGCGCAACGGCGAGCAGCTCAACGATGTCCTCTTCGGCGAGAACGGCGTGGCCTCCGTGCTCAAGCCGGGCGCCGTGGTGATCCTCGGCAGCACCGTGGGCACCGACGCCATCCCGGCCACCGCGGACCGCCTGGCCGAATACGGCGTCGAACTGGTGGACGCGCCCCTTTCCGGCGGCCCCAAGCGCGCCGGTGAAGGCGACCTGCTGATCGTGGTTGGCGCCTCGCCCGAGGCCCAGGAAAAGGCCCGCCCGGCCCTGGAACTGCTGGCCTCCACCCTCACCGTCGTGGGCGACAAGCCCGGCGACGGCCAGGCCCTCAAGACCGTCAACCAGCTCCTCTGCGGCGTCCACATCGCTGCCGCTGCCGAGGCCCTGGCCCTGGCCGACGCCCTCGGTTTGGACCAGGAAAAGACCCTCAAAGCCCTCGAAGCCGGCGCCGCCGGATCCTTTATGCTCTCCAACCGCGGCCCGCGCATCCTCGAGGCCTACACGGAGGAGGGCGCCGAAGTGCTCAGCCGCCTGGATATCTTCGTCAAGGACATGGGTATCGTGGGCAAAGCCACCCGCGCCGCCGGCCTCGCCGCCCCCGTCGCGGCAGCAGCCGAGCAACTGTACCTCCTGGGCCAGGCCCAGGGCCTCGCCGCAGCAGACGACTCCGCCGTCATCAAGGTTGTCGCCCCCACGAAGCGCACCGCTTAACCACCCGCTCCCTCCTCCGGAGTTTTCGTCCAGATAATGCGATTTAGAAGGCCATTTGGCGCCATTATCTGGACAAAAACTCCACAACAACTAAAGCCCGACGACGGCGGTCCCCCCTCCGCCGTCGTCGAACCACCCCGTCGGCCAGCCGTGCTGGTCTGTCAAAGGAGACAATCCCAATGAACCCCCTGATCAACTCGTTGATGGTGCGGGCTGCTGACGCCCCCGTCATCAAGCCGGCCGTGGAGCTGGGTACTCCGCTGCTGCTGACCATTGCCGCCGCCGGCGTCGCGCTCCTGCTGGTTATGATCATCCGTTTCAAGATCCAGGCCTTCGTGGCACTGCTGACGGTCAGTATCCTGGTGGCCGTGGCGGCCCAGATCCCGCTCAAGGACGTTTTCACCGTGGTTTCCAACGGCGTGGGCAGCACCATGGGCAAGGTCGCCCTGCTGATCGCCCTCGGCGCCGTCCTGGGCCGGATGATCGAAGTCTCCGGCGGCGTCCAGTCCCTCGCCGACCACTTCACCGCCAAACTGGGCGCCAAGCGTGTGGCCGTCGCCCTCACCGCGGTGGGCTTCCTCGTCGCGATACCGGTGTTCTTCGAGGTGGGCATCATCGTGCTCGTCCCGATCGTCTACGCCTTCTCCAAGATCGCCAACGTCCATCCCGTCAAGTTCGGCCTGCCCATGGCCGGCATCATGCTTGCCATCCACGTGGCCGTACCGCCGCACCCCGGAATCGTTGCCGGCGCCGGCGTTTTTGGCGCCGACATCGGACTGATCGCCCTGATCTCGCTGACCATCTGCGTGCCGCTCGGCTTCCTGTCCTACTGGGTCGCGTCGATCATGAACCGCAAGGACTACGAGCTGCTGCCCGCCGTCAAGGCCCAGGTGGACGAGTTCGGTTCCGCTTCCCTGGTGCACGTGGGCCACGACGGCCCCGGAGCCCAGGCGGTTGCCCCGCCGCGCCCCGGCCTGATCATCTTCCTAATCGCCGCCCCGATTTCCCAGATCCTCCTCGGCACCGTGGGCACGCTGACAATCAGCAAGGACAGCGCCTGGTACGGAGTGGCGGCGTTCGTCGGCAACCCGTTCTTCGCCCTCCTGGTGGCTGTTGCGCTCTCGTTCTTCCTCCTGGCCGTCCGCCGCCAGTGGTCCCTCAAGGAGACCGGGGAAATCTTCGAAGGCGCGCTGCCGCCCATCGCCTCCATCCTGATGGTTGTCGCGGCCGGCGGCGTCTTCGGCGGCGTGCTGCAGGTCTCGGGCATCGGCAAGGCACTCTCCGAAACCCTTGACACGCTGGGTGTGCCGCTGCTGCTGCTCGCCTTCATCATCTCGCTTGCCCTCCGTGCCGCCCAGGGTTCGGCCACGGTGGCCATCGTGACCACCGCTGGCCTGCTCTCCTCCGCCGTCAGCGGCGGCGGTTATACGCCGGCGCAGATCGCCGTGATCGTCATCGCCATCGGCTTCGGTTCCCTGGGCCTCTCCCATGTGACCGACGCAGGCTTCTGGGTGGTGGTGCGCTACTACGGACTCACCGTCGCGGACGGCCTCCGGACCTGGACCGTACTCACCACCATCCTTGGCCTGGCCGGCTTCGCCCTGACCTTCGTGGCCTGGATCCTGGTGGGAGGCCTGAGCGCCTGATGCGTGCCCGACTCGACCACCTGGTAGTTTCCGCCCTCCAGCAGGGTGCAGCCGTCCCGGCCTTCACCTGCTACGACTTCACCACCGCCCTGGCCGTGGTGGAGGCAGCGGAAGAAGCCGGCCGCGGCGCCATCCTGCTGGTGGCACCCAAGACTGCCGCCACCCCCAACGGGCTGCGGCTCGTCACGGCGCTCCGCGGGCTGGCGGACGCCGCCAGCGTCCCTGTCGCGGTGCAGCTGGACCACGCCTCCGATCTGCGGGTGATAGCCGACGCCGTCGCGGCGGGGGCGGATTCGGTCCTCGCGGACGGCTCGTCGTTGCCGTACGAGGAAAACATCGCACTGGTCCGCGAAGCGCGCGCCGTGCTGGCAGCGCAAGGCCATGCCGACGTCGTGATTGAAGCGGAACTGGGCGGCCTGGCCGGTGACGAGGACCGTGCCTTCGGTGCGGACGCCTCCGGCTCGTCGCCCACAGGCGCCGGCACCGCCGGGCTGACTGACTCCGCCCAGGTGGAGGACTTCATCGCCCGCACCGGTGCGCAGCTCCTGGCCGTGGCCGTGGGCAACGTGCACGGCAAGTACAAAGGGGAGCCGCAGCTGCGGTGGGACGTGCTGCAGGACATCGCAGTGCGCACCCACATCCCGCTGGTGCTGCACGGCGCCTCCGGCATCCCGGCTGAGGAACTGGTCAAGGCCGCCGCCATGAACGTGGGCAAGGTGAACTTCAACACCGAACTCCGCACCGGCGTGCTGGCAACGCTGGAAGCGCAAACCGGTTCGTACCGTGCCGACGGTGAAAACCTCCAGGGCTTGCTCGGGACGTGGAACGCCTCCGCCAGGGACTTCGCCGCCGGAGCCCTGTCCACCCTCACGAAATAGGAGTTTTTGTCCACATAACGCGACTTTGAGGGCCGTTAGCTCGCGGTAAGTGGACAAAAACTCCCAACGAGGGAGGCTAGGATCGAGCCATGATCCCGGCCTCCCTCGTTTTCGCGTTCATCGCGGCCCTGCTGCACGTCTACATCTTCACCATGGAGTCCGTCACCTGGACCCGGCCGGCCACCTGGAAGCGCTTCGGCGTCGCCTCGCAGTCCGACGCCGAGACCACCCGGCCGCTCGCCTACAACCAGGGCTTCTACAACCTGTTCCTGGCCCTCGGTGCGCTGATCGGTGCCGGCGCGGTCCTCCTCGGCCAGCCGGCAGTCGGCTGGACCCTCATCTTCAGCTCCTGCGGTTCCATGCTGCTCGCTGCCGCCGTCCTGGCCCTGACCGGGCGGAAGTACCTCCGTGCGGCCGCCACGCAAGGCACGACGCCGCTGCTCGCCGTCGTACTCGGCCTGCTGGGGCTGCTGCTCGCCTGAGCGCCGCCCCGGTTGTGGCCCTTGACGGACGCCCGGCGGACAATGGAAGGTACGCAGAGAATCGATCCGCGTCCGTAGGGAGCGCAATGGGTGTTCCGCAGCAACGACAGCCCCAGCACGCAGGCGCGGTGCCGGACCTGCCCGCACCGGAACGCGACCTGGTGATCGACCTCGCCCGCTTCTTCTGCCTGGCCCTGGTGGTGGTGGGACACACCATGATGGTCAGCCCGGTGCTCCACCCTGACGGCACGGTGACCACCGAAAACACGCTGGCCCTGCAGGGCTGGTTCGAGCCGATCATCTGGATATTCATGGTGATGCCGCTCTTCTTCGTGGCCGGCGGCATCACCGGACTGCAGTCCTGGCGCCGGCTCAGGGCACACGGCGGCACCGGCCTGGAATTCGCCCAGGCCAGGCTGCTGCGCCTCATCCGCCCGGCCGCGGCCCTGCTGGCTGTTATGTTCGCGGGGCTCTGGGCGGCGCGGCTGTTTGGCGTGGAACCCCAGGTGGTGGAGCTGATCGTCACCGGCGCCGGGATGCCGCTCTGGTTCCTCGCCGCGTATCTGGCGGCCCAGCTGAACATCCCTTTGCTGGCTGCGCTCCATGACCGGGCCCCGTGGCTAGCGTTGGCCGGGCTCACCTCGCTGGTGGTGGCAGTGGACTGCTTCCGCGCGGCCCAACCGCTCCTGGCCTACGCCAACATGGTCTTCCTATGGTGCGCCGTCCAGCAGCTGGGATTCATCCTCGCCGACGCCCCGGAACGGAGGCCCGGTGCCTCCGCGCTGGTTGGCATCATCGTCGCGAGCAACCTCCTGCTGGGCCTCGTCACGGGCCTGGGGCTGTACCGGGGCAACATGCTGGTAAACCTGAACCCGCCCACCTTCTGCTTGCTGCTCCTTGGCGTGGCCCAGGCCGCGGCGCTGCAGCTTTCCCGGCCGGTCCTCGCCGGTGTGGCCGCGGCAAGATGGGTGCGGACGGTGGTCGGGCTGGCCGGACGGCGGGCCATGACCGTTTACCTGTGGCACCTGCCGCTGCTGGCAACAATGTCCGGGCTGCTCCTGCTCACCGGCTTCCCCAAACCGGCGGCGGGAACCGCCGGATGGTGGTGGTCGCGGCCTCTGGTCCTGGTCGGCATCATCGTGCTCCTGATGCCGGTGCTGGCCGCCTTCGGGCGGCTCGAAGAACGGCCGACGGCGTCCGCCCACTCCCGCCGTCGGCCCGCCGCCGCCGTGGTGACCGCCGCCGTCGTGGTGTTCATCCCGGTGGCCGACGCAGCGATCAACGGGCTGACGCTTGGACTGCTGGGCGGAGGCGCGGCGTCCTTTGCCCTGGCCGTGCTCCTGTTGGGCCGGATTCCGGTTCGCGGGAAATCGCTGCGTGCCCGCCTGGAGGGCAGGACTGGCGGCGCGACTGCCCGCCCGGAGGGCAGGACCAACGGCGCGCCGGGCGGGGCCGGAGGGCCATTGCCACCGGCGCCTTTAAGTGCCAATGTCGAATCATGACGGAGAACACGGTATCCACTGAAGACACGTTCAGCCCGGACGTCACCACCATCCGGAATGACGCCCTTCATCGCTACGAACTGCGTGTGGGCGGCAAGTTGGCGGTTCAGTCGCGCTTTATGGACAGACCGGGGCACGTGGACTTCATCCACACGGACACCGCGGAGGATTTCAAGGGGCAGGGGCTGGCAAAGGTGCTGGCGCATTTCGCCTTGGACGATGTGGTGTCTTCAGGGAAGCGGATCATTCCGCATTGCCCCTTCATTTACGCCTACCTTAAGAAGCACGACGACGCGTACGAGCAGTTCATTGACTGGCCGGAACAGCCGCCCACGGATGAAGTGACGGCTTCATAAGTAACCGCGTCATAGGCAACCGGCTGGCCTCCGCCGCCAAGTCGAAGCGCGGCCTGGTCGAAGCCGCTGCTAGCCGCCTAGCAGTCGAAGTGGGTGGCGTGTCGCTCGGCGGCGAACGATCCCACCAGCTTTTCCGCCACGTCCCGGAGCTTCTGATGCCGGCCGCAAGGTCGATGGCCGTGCGGTGGCGTCGAAGACGTCCGGGCCGGAGGGGCGGCTTGTGGCGTGGGCAACAATTTCGTATGGTTTAGGTGAGTTATGAAGCTGGCTCTTGGAAGTCTCTGTGGGAGAAGCCTTGAACCATAAACTGCGTGTGCTGGTCCGTGTGGATGTTGATCCCGGACGGGTAACCCTGGAAGTCGCCGGCTGCCTGACCCAAGCCAATTACCCCGTGCTGCTGCACATCATGCGCCGCGCGCGCCGGCTCTCCCCCGAACAGGACATCACGGCAGACCTCCACGGTGCGTCGCATCTGGACCCCGAAGTCCTGATGTACCTGCGCCACATCGCCGGAAGCGCCGCTGCAGCCAACGCAAACCCCGGAGCCGTGGCGGGCGGCTCCGAGGCCTTCCGCCTCAAACTTGCCGAGCCCGCCGAATTGCCCATCTGCCTGGAGCACGCCGGACTGTCAGGCGGTGACGAGGCCGCCCTGGACGGGGAGATCAACGCCCTCCTGGACGGCGAAACCACCCCAGGGCCCGACCCCGACGGCGTCCTGGCAGCCGCCGGGGAGCAACGCACCATCAACGGCCTGGAACTGTCCGAATACCTCGAAGGGAACATGGATCCCGCCTCAACAGTCCGGGCCATGTCAGATGACGCCCTCAGCAAATTGGCCGATGCCCTGTACCGGCATTTGGACACCCGCAATCCGTCGTTCGGCGCCCATACCTGGTACGAACTGGCGGCGGAGGAACTCCATCAGCGGCACCTCACGGAACCTGATGGTCCGTCGCCGGAGGAAGTCGCCGCCAGCTGACGGGCCGCCCCCATTTTCGTCGGACACTTCGCTCCGCCCTTAGCCGTTTTCGCGGCGGGCGGATAAGGTTGGACTGACTCAGGACAGTCCGTCTTTTCCGCTCCGTTGGTCTCACTTTGGAGCCGGATCCCCACCGGCCGGCTGACCGAACCGACCAGGATCCAGGGGGACAGCCGGGCAATGACATCGCGGCAGCTTGCCATTCGGCTGATCGTCCTGGCGACGGCCATCCTGGGCCTGAACTACATCATTTGGCGCTGGATGGCGTCCATCAACTGGGACGCCTGGTGGATCGCGGTACCGCTCGTCCTGGCCGAGACCTACTCCCTGCTGGACTCCTTGTTGTTCGGCGTCACCATGTGGCGTTACAGGCAACGGGACACTCCGCCGGCACCGCCGGCGGGCCTGACGGTGGACGTGTTCATCACTACCTACAACGAGCCCCTGGACCTCGTGATGGGAACGGCGCGGGCGGCGAGGAATATCGCGTACCCGCACAGGACCTGGATCCTGGACGACGGTAACCGGGCCGAACTGCGGGCCATCGCTGAAGCGGAAGGCATCGGCTGGATCACCCGGTCCGAGGACTGGGCCAACCGCCCGCGCCATGCCAAGGCAGGCAACCTCAACAACGCGCTGCTCGCCACCGACGGCGAGTTCATGCTGATCCTGGATGCCGACCAAATACCGGATCCCAGGATCCTTGACCACACCCTCGGTTACTTCAACGACCCCAAGATGGCCTTGGTGCAAACACCCCAGGTGTTCGTGAATGTCCCGCCCCACGATCCGCTGGGCAGCCAGGCGCCACTGTTCTACGGACCGATCCAGCAGGGGAAGGACGGCTGGAACGCCGCCTTCTTCTGCGGTTCGAACGCGATCATCCGCCGGGAAGCCCTGATGCAGCTGGGCGTTATGCGCTACGTTTCGGAAACCGAGCTGGCGCTGAACAAGGCACTCCGGACGGCGGACAAGGTGGTGGCCAAGGCGAGGCGTCAGCTTGGCCCCGGGCAGGAACGGCTGGCGGCCGCCTTGTCCACGGTGGCGGCGGACCTCCGGCAGGTCCGGCGGGAGCTCAGCGAAGGGCAGGCCATCGCCTACGTCACCTACCGCTTCCAGGAACGGGTGGACACAGTGGCACGGAACCTGGTGGCGGAAGACTTCGCGGCGTTGCACGCGGAGCTTAACTCCATTGAGGGGCTGTCCCGGACCATCGACGTGGACGGTTCACTCGCCGTCGTCGACGACGTTGCGCTGGACAGGCTGTCGCAACGTGACTGGTCCCCGCTGGGAGCGGTGGAAACCGTCCGCGTTCTGATCGATTCCGTCAACGCCGAGAAGGCCGGCGAGGCGCAGGCCGTCATGCCGCTCGCCACCATCTCCGTCACCGAGGACATGGCCACGTGCATGCGGCTGCATTCGCTCGGCTGGGAATCTGCCTACCACCACGAGAAGCTGGCTGACGGCCTGGCTCCGGAGGACCTCGATTCGATGCTGACCCAGCGGCTCCGGTGGGCGCAGGGCACCATGCAGGTCATGTTCCGGGAGAACCCGCTGCTGCAAAAAGGGCTGAGCCTGGCCCAGCGGCTGATGTACCTGGCAACCATGTGGAGCTACCTCGCCGGCTTCGCCGCCGTGGCCTACATCGCGGCACCGGTCATCTACCTCATCCTGGGGATCCTGCCCGTGCAGTCGCTGAGCAACGAGTTCTTCCTCCGCCTCATCCCCTTCCTGGTGGTCAACCAGGTCCTGTTCCTCGTGGTGGGACGAGGCGTCAAGACATGGCGCGGCCAGCAGTACTCGCTGGCGCTGTTCCCCACGTGGATCAAGTCGGTTACCTCCGCATTCGGGAACGTGTTCCTGGGCCGGGACCTGGATTTCCGGGTCACACCCAAGACGCTGCAGGCACGCAAACGGCTGCCGTGGCACCTGGTCCGGCCCCAGCTGATGGCCATGGCTGTCCTGGTGCTGGCGGCCGTGGTGGGCGTCATCCGTTTATTGCTGGGCCAGGGGGACCTCCTGGGCAGTTCCGTCAATTTTGTGTGGATAGCCTTTGACCTGCTGATCTTCAGCGTGGTCATCCAGGCCGTTCGCTACCCCGGCTACGATGCCTGGCTGGACAGCACCAAAAAGAAAGAAGGAAATCCGTGATCGAATTCAACAACGAGACCCTGGCCAACGGAGTGGGCGTGATCCGTCCCGTCGGCAGGCTCAACATGGTCTCGGCGCCGCACCTCGGCGCCAACATCGATGCGCTCATCAATGACGGAACGGTCCGGCTGGTGGTGGACCTGGCCGGTACTGATTTCATTGACTCGTCCGGCCTGGGTGCCCTGATTACTGGCCTGAAGAAGACCCGGCAGGCGGGCGGCGACCTTCGGCTGGCCAACCCCACGGCGCAGATCACCGCGGTCCTGGAAATGACCAACCTGAACAAGGTGCTGCAGCCGGTGTCCTCCGTGGACGGGGCCTATTGATGGGCCGCCGGTTCAGCCTGCGTGCCGCGGCCGTTCCCGACAGCCTGGAACTGGTCCATGACCTGCTCGGCGAGCTCTGGGAGGGCGAACCCGGGATCGAACTCATGGACCGCATCAGGTTCGAAACCGCGCTGATTGAGGTGGCATCCAACATCATTGAGCACTCGCGGCCCGCCGGCGACGACTCCGTGCGCTTCGTCCTCACGCTCGAGTGCGAACCGGAGCGGCTCTACGCAGAGTTCACGGACAACGCCAGGCCGGCCGGCATAGACCTGTCCAGGGCCGAACTCCCGGGCGACCTGTCCGCGAGCGGACGCGGGCTGGCCCTCGCCAAGGTGGCACTGGACCAGTTTTCCTATGCCAAGGAGGATGACGGGAACCGGTGGACACTGCTCTGCCGCCGCAAGTCGGAGGCCACCGCCCCCCAGTAGCCGCATATTGTGCCTCAGTCGCCGCCCGGGCGACAGTCAATGACGTTCCTTTGAGCGGCAAGAACCAGGGTTTCCACGAAATAATTAATTAGCTCACAAAAGTTTGACTAAAAGGTTCCCCTAAGTAAGGCTTGCCTTGCTAAGTTAGCGCGCCTCAACCGCCTACCAAAGGAAAACCTGTGACGCTGTTGCCCCGTGTGGATGATGAGATCCTGGACCTGCCTGCCCCGACTGCCGGGCACGATTTCGGCTCCCGGGTGGAACTTGCCCTCTCCGCCACCAACCACCTGTTCAACTCCCGCAACGCACCCCGCTACGTGGCGCAGGTGCTCCAGGGCGTCAACGCCGTGGCCACCAAGCTGGAGCGGACCACCAAGCCGTTCACCGGCGTCGGGCCCGAGGAACTCAAAGCACGCGTCGGCGCGGTTGACCTGGACCGCCCGCTGCCGGACACTGCTGCCGCGCTGGCGGAACTCGAAGAGGTTTATTTGCAGGACGCCGTCTACTTCCACGACGCGAAGTACGCGGCCCACCTGAACTGCCCCGTGGTCATTCCGGCGCTCGTGGGGGAGAGCATCCTCTCCGCGGTGAATTCGTCCATGGACACCTGGGACCAGAGCGCGGGTGCCACCATGATCGAGCGCCGGCTCATCGACTGGACGGCGGAGCGGCTGTCCCTCGGCGACGCGGCGGACGGCGTCTTCACGTCAGGCGGCAGTCAGTCCAACTTCCAGGCGCTGCTCATTGCGCGCAACCACGCGGTGGCCGGGCTACGGAAGCTTCCCGGCAATGAGACCCTCCGGCTGCCCGGGCTGCTGGACAAGCTGCGGATTTTCTCCTCCGAGGACAGCCACTTCAGCATCCGCAAGTCCGCGTCCATGCTGGGCCTGGGTTACGACGCCGTCGTGCCGGTCGCGTACGGGCCGGACCACCGCATGGACCCCACCGCCCTGGCCGCCGCGCTCGCGGAGACCGCCAGCTCCGGGCTTGTCCCCATGGCCGTGGTGGGAACGGCCGGAACAACCGACTTCGGCGCGGTGGACCCGCTCGCCGAACTTGCCGCGCTCGCCAAGGCGTACGGCGCATGGTTCCACGTGGACGCCGCCTACGGCGGCGGGCTGATGGTCTCCGGCCGCTACGGACACCGCCTGGATGGAATCCGGCTGGCCGATTCGGTCACCGTCGATTATCACAAGACGTTCTTCCAGCCCGTGAGCTCCAGTGCCCTGCTGGTGCGGGACACAGCCATGCTGCGGCACGTGACGTACTACGCGGACTACCTGAACCCGGAGAGCGCCGCGCTGGCGGACATCCCCAACCAGGTGGACAAGAGCATCCAGACCACCCGCCGCTTTGATGCCCTCAAGCTCTGGCTCACCCTGCGGATCATGGGAGCGGACGCGGTGGGTGCCCTGCTGGACGAAGCGATCGACCTTGCCGCCCGCACCGGCCAGGCACTGGACGCGGACCCCGACTTTGAGCTCGTTGCCAAACCGCAGCTCAGCACGCTGGTGTTCCGCTACCGCCCGGTCCTGGCGGACGGTACGCGCCTGGACGAGGATGTGGCGGACACCCTCAATCCCGCCATCAGGGCAGCCGTGTTTGCCTCGGGTGCGGCCGTGGTGGCCGGAACCAAGGTCGAGGGCCGGCACTACCTGAAGTTCACGCTGCTGAACGCCGAGGCCACCCCTGAAGACATCAACGCGATCATCAGCATGCTCCGCAGCACCGGCGCAGCCCTGCTTGCCGGACAGGAGGCCGCAGCATGAGCGCCGCCAATTCCAACACCGCTGCAGCCGGCACCGGCACCGCCGGCGCGGGCCGCATTTATGACTTCGCCGGAATCGGCGTCGGGCCCTTCAACCTGGGGCTCGCCGCGCTCACCGAGCCTGTGGACGGTCTGGACGCGGTGTTCCTGGAACGCCGCGACTCATTCGACTGGCACCCTGGGATGATGCTGGAGCCGGCGCACCTGCAGGTCCCCTTTATGGCCGACCTCGTGACGCTCGCGGACCCCACCTCCCCGTACTCGTTCCTTAACTTCCTCAAGCAGACCGGCCGGCTCTACCGCTTCTACATCCGGGAAAACTTCTACCCGCTGCGCGCCGAGTACAACCAGTACTGCCAGTGGGTGGCCGGCCAGCTCGATTCGG
This sequence comes from Arthrobacter sp. NPDC093128, assembly GCF_040683875.1. Lineage (NCBI taxonomy): Bacteria > Bacillati > Actinomycetota > Actinomycetes > Micrococcales > Micrococcaceae > Arthrobacter > Arthrobacter sp. NPDC093128. The sequence continues at coordinate 177,801 of NZ_JBFBEY010000007.1, read as the reverse complement.
TGCGGTTCGGCACGGACGTCCGGGAGATCACGTACGACGACGGCGTGTACACACTGTCCGCTGACGGTCCCGCGGGGCCCGAGGTGCTGCGCGCGCGGCGGCTGGTGCTTGGCACCGGAACGTCGCCGTATATACCGGCGGCCTGTGACGGCATAGTCGACGCGGCGGCCAACGACAGAGGGGGACTTGTCCTCCACAATGCCGATTACCTGTCGAGGAAGGCTGAACTGCAGACGCAGCGGAGCATCACCATCGTGGGCAGCGGCCAGAGCGCCGCTGAAATCTACTACGACCTGCTGCAGGAGATCGACGTCCACGGGTACCAGCTCAACTGGGTCACCCGCTCCGGCCGGTTCTTCCCGCTGGAGTACACCAAGCTCACCCTGGAAATGACGTCGCCGGAATACGTGGACTACTTCCATGGGCTCCCGCAGGAACAGCGCGACGGCCTCATCAAGAGTCAGAAAAACCTCTACAAGGGCATCAACTCCGAGCTCATCGATGCCATCTACGATCTGCTGTACACCAAGAGCCTCTCCGGGATCGTGGACACCCGGCTGCTGACGCACTCGGCGCTCACCGGGGCGTCGTGGGACCCGGCAGCCGGGTCGCACACCCTGGCGCTGCGGCACGAGGAACAGGGCGCTGACTTTTCGCTGGACACCGAAGCCGTGGTGCTTGCCACCGGCTACGGCTACCGCGAGCCGGAATTCCTTGCCGGCGTCCAGGACCGGATCGCACGGGACAGCACCGGCAGGTTCGCCGTCGAACGCAACTACAGCACCGGCGTCGAACCCGGCGAGATCTTCGTCCAGAACGCCGAGCTCCACACCCACGGCTTCGTCACGCCGGACCTGGGCATGGCGTCCTATCGCAACTCGTGCATCCTGCGTGAGATCACCGGGCGCGAGGTCTATCCCGTGGAGCGCAGCATCGCGTTCCAGGAGTTCGGCGTGCAGGAGCAGCCGGAGTTCCCGGCCGGCGTCCCCGAACCCGGCGTCCGCGAAGCGGCTTTCGGTGAATCGGCGGGGGTGCACGCATGAGTTTCACTTTCCGCTGTTTCGACCCGGAGGCCGATGCAGGACTCCTCCACAGCTGGGTGACCCGGCCGTACGCCGCCTTCTGGGGGATGCAGTCCGCCACGGTGGACGACGTTCTGGAGGAATACTCCAAAATCCAGTCCAGCGGGCATCACCACGCGCTGCTGGGGCTCGACGACGGCGTCCCCGCCTTCCTGATGGAGGAGTACCTTCCGGTCCTGTCGCCGCTGGCGGGCCTGTACGCCGTCCAGCCGGGGGACATCGGGATGCACCTCCTCGTCGCCCCGCCGGCCGGCCCGCCGCGGACCGGCTACACCGCGGCCGTGATGGAAACAGTCCTGGATAGGCTCTTCGCCAAGGACAAGGTGGAGCGCGTGGTTGTTGAGCCCGACGCCCGGAACCACAAAATCCATGTCCTCAACGCGCGGCTGGGTTTCCAGCCCGCCGGGGAAGTGACCCTTCCGGACAAGCAGGCGCTCCTCAGCTTCTGCACCCGTGAGGCATTCCACTCGGCCCGTGCAGCCCTACACCCATCCCCGATCCACCAGGGAGCATCGCTATGACCACCGCTGAACTTGAATCCGTCCTGACCGCAGGCAACGCCGCAACCCATCTGACGCCGGAACGCTGGGCGGCCGCCAACCGGCATCTGGTCCGCAAGGCGCTCGCTGAGTTTTCCCACGAGCGGATCCTCAGCCCGGAACGGACCAGCGCAGGGGACCCCTCCGGGAGTACAGGCCACGAATACCGGGTGCTCAGCGATGACGCCTCGGTTGAATACCGGTTCTCGGCCAGGGTCCTGCACCTCGACCACTGGTCCGTCGACGCCGCCTCCATCAGCTGCAGCCGCGGGGGCCAGGACGCGCCGCTGGATGCGCTCCGGTTCATCACCGAATTCCGCGACGCCCTGGGAATCCGGGAGGAAATGCTCCCGGTCTACCTTGAGGAGATCAGCAGCACGCTCTCCAGCCATGCATACAAGCAGTGGATGGGCCAGCCGTCGTCCGCTGAACTGGCAGCCGGCGTGACCCGCGGAGCGGACGTCGCCACGGACTTCCAGACCATTGAACGCAGCATGACCGAGGGCCACCCCTGTTTCGTGGCCAACAACGGCCGGCTGGGTTTCGGCATCAGCGACTACCGTGCGTTTGCTCCGGAAACCGGCGCCCCCGTGCAGCTGGAATGGATCGCGGTCCACCGGACCAAGGCCGTGTTCACTTCCAGCGAGGGCCTGGACTACGCCGCCCACCTTGACGCCGAACTGGGTGCGGGGGCCCTGGCCTACTTCGACGCCGAACTCGGAGCACTCGGCCTCGACCCGGCCCGGTATTTCCTGATGCCGGTGCACCCGTGGCAGTGGGAGAACAAGCTGACGGTGACTTTTGCCGCCGAAATTGCCCAGCAGCATATCGTCCATCTCGGGATCGGGGCGGACAGCTACCAGGCACAGCAGTCCATCCGGACCTTTTTTAACACGGCCGCACCGGAAAGGGCCTACGTGAAGACGGCCATGTCCGTCCTGAACATGGGCTTCATGCGCGGCCTGTCGCCGCAGTACATGAAGGCAACACCGGCCATCAACGACTGGCTCCAGGAACTGATCGTCAGCGACGAGGCCCTGCAGGACCGCGGGCTCGCCATGATCCGCGAAGTGGCCGCCATCGGATACCACAACAGCTATTACGAGGCGGCATCCGCGAAGGGTTCGCCGTACCGCAAGATGCTGTCCGCCCTGTGGAGGGAAAGTCCACTGCCGCTGCTTGAGGACGGACAGCAGCTGGCCACCATGGCCTCGCTCCTGCACGTCGACGCGGCGGGCAAACCCATGGTGTCAGCGCTGATCGAACAGTCCGGCCTGCAGGCCGGGGAATGGCTGCGGCGGTACTTCGAGGCGTACCTCGTCCCGCTGGTGCACTGCCTGTACCGCTACGAGCTGGCGTTCATGCCGCACGGCGAGAACGTGATCCTGGTCCTGGAAAACGGCGTACCGGTCCGGGCGGTCATGAAGGACATCGCCGAGGAAATCGTCGTGATGGGGGACAGGCTTGACCTGCCCGAGGCCGTGTCCCGGATCAAGGTCGACATTCCCGACGGCGAGAAGGTGCTGGCCATCTTCACCGACGTGTTCGACTGCATTTTCCGCTTCCTCGGCGCCCTCCTCGAGGAGGACGGCGTGCTCAGCGGCGACGAATTCTGGCGCATCGCGGCTGCGGCCGTTCACGGCTACCAGGCAGAGCACCCGGAACTGGCGGACCAGTTTGCCCGCCACGACCTGTTCGCGCCGGACTTCCAGTTCTCCTGCCTCAACAGGCTGCAGCTGCGCAACAACCAGCAAATGCTGGACCTCACGGACCCGTCCGGAGGCCTGCAGATGGCCGGCAGGCTGGAGAACCCGCTGGCGAAGTTCGCCTAAGGATGCACGGCCGGCGGGCCCGCCAGCAGCGCGGACGGGCCCGCCCGGCTAGGATCTTGCCATGACGGAACAAATTCCCGGACCCACAGCCCTGATCACCGGCGCCACGGCTGGTCTTGGCGCCGAATTCGCCCGCCAGCTGGCAGAGCAGGGCCACCATCTGGTGCTGGTCGCCCGCGACAGGGATCGGCTGCGGGCCGCCGCGCACGAACTCGAGAACAACTACAGCATCACCGCTGAGGTGCTTTCCGCGGACCTGACGGACGACGCCGGGGTGGCCGCCGTCGTCGAACGCCTGTCCGACGCGTCGCGGCCGGTGGAAATCCTGGTCAACAACGCCGGGATCGGGCTGCTGAAGCCTTTCGACAAAAACACCATGGAGGAGGAAGGCCGGCACCTCCGGCTCCATGTCCAGACCCCCATGGAACTGTGCCACGCGGCCCTGCAGGGGATGCTGGCGCGCCATTCAGGCAGGATCATCAATGTGGCCAGCGTCGCCGCCTTTGCCAACCGGGGGAGCTACTCGGCGGCGAAGGCCTGGCAGGTGACCTTCAGCCGCTGGGCCAACCTGGCCTATGCCGGCAGCGGGGTGAAAGTCACGGCGGTGTGCCCCGGTTTCACCCACACCGAATTCCATGACCGCATGGGCATGGACAAAACGGTGGCCCCGCGCTGGCTGTGGCTGTCCGCCGAACGGGTGGTCCGGGAGGGGCTGGCTGACAATGACCGCGGCCGGGCTGTTTCCATTCCCACGAAGCGGTACAAGATAGTGGCTGGCGTTTCGCGCATCCTGCCGGCGCGGTTCACCTCAGGTCCGGCGAAGAGGCCCGCGAAGTAGGGGACACGGGCTTAGTTAATCCGGCGCCGCCGCCGGACCAGCACAATGACCACAATGCCGACCACCGCTCCGACCACCGTTTCCACGGCCCGTTCCGTGATGAGGACGTACGGATCCGCTGGAGCGGCAAGCTGCGTCATGAGCAGAATCACGGGCGTGAAGGACACCATGGCCAGGCCATAATGCCGGGTCATGAAAAGCTCGGTGGTGAACTGGAAGATGATCACCAGCAACGCCAGCACGGCGGCTTCCGCCCCCGGGAAGACCTGAAGGGGGGCCCACGGGGCCGGCAGAAGCACGACGGCGACCAGTACCAGCCCGAGGAAAGTCCCGATGATGCGGTGGAGTCCGCGGTGCACGCTGCTGGGCAGGTCGGCCCCTGCGAGGGGAACCGCAGCGGCGGCCATGGCCCAGTGCGGGTGGCCGCTGCCGCTCAGGACGCCGATGGCGCCGGCGGCTCCCACCGCCGCGGTGTATCGTGCCGCGTGGATCATGGCAGCCTGCCTGCGCGGCCCGCGCAGGGGTACCGCAGTCCGGACCGCTCCGGGCTGCCACCTGCGGCCGCGGACCCAGCCGCCAAACCCGATAACCAATGAAAACGCAGCGGAGGCGGCGGCGATGAGCAGCGCCGCGAACCAGGGAACCGTCGTGGGGACGGATGCGCAGGCGCCCAGGGCAAGGATGCCGAAGAACGGACCGTTGGGCTTCAGGTTCACCCTGTCGGAGAACACCGAGCCGACGCCGGCCAGTACGGCTTCCACTCCCACCAGCCACCACGAATGGAGGTGGTTGACGGACAGGAAGATGCCTACGCCGACCCCGCTGAGCAGGACGAGTGCGGCCTGCGCCTGGTGGACGAGGCGGAGCTGGTGGGGCTCGGACCGTCCATACATCCCCGTCAGGGCGCCGAAGACGGCGTAGATGATCAGTTCAGGGCGGCCCAGGAAGAGGAGGGCCAATGACGGAACAGCCACACTCACGGCGACGCGAAGCGCCGATAGGTGATCGTTGTTTGCGGGGCCAAGCCGATGCAGGGCGCGGAGATGCCGCATGCCGGCGTCGATCATGCGTTTCTCCCTTCTTCTGTGCTTGCTGCCGTCAAAAAGTCTGCCAGACGCGCGAGAGGCCTGCTTTGCACGCTGTCACAAAGGAACATCGTGCAAGGCAGGCCTCACCGGGCGGGGGTCTGGACTACAAGGTCGGTCAGACCTTGGCCGGAACCTTTTCGGGCTCCGGGGCCTGATCCTCGAAAGGCATGTCATCCAGGTCGATCAGCGGGTTTTCATCCTGGGTGGCCACGAGCTCATGGGCTTCAGCCTTGGTATCCACGCTGGGCATGGAACCCGGCAGCGGACGGTTGGCGGATTCCTTCAGGAAGTAGATCGCGACGGCGCCGACGGCAGAGGTGGCCATCAGGTAGTACGCGGGCATCATGTCATTGCCCGTGGCCGTGATCAGTGCTGCCACGATGAACGGCGTGGTTCCGCCGAAGATTGCCACCGAGAAGTTGTAGGCGATGCCCATGGCACCGTAACGGCTGGCAGTCGGGAACTGTGCCGGCAGGGCCGAGGCCAGGTTCGCCACGTAGAACGTCACCGGGAAAGCAATCAGGGAAAGGCCAGCCAGCGTGGACCAGACTTCACCGACGCCGATCAGGAGGAACGCAGGGGTGGCCAGGACGACAGTGCTGATGGCACCGATCCACAGCACGGGGCGTCGGCCGATCCGGTCGGAGAGCTTGCCGGTCAGCGGGATGCAGAGGCTCATGATGACCAGGACGGGAATGGTCAGCAGCGTGCCGTGCACCTCGTCATAGCCCTTGGACTCCGTCAGGTACGTCGGCATGTAGGAGGTCAGGGCGTAGCCGGCGGTGTTCGCGGCGGCAACCAGGATCATCGCGACGATGAGGGAGCGCCAGTACGCCTTCACGATGCCCACCGGGCCCTTGGAAGCTGCGGTGTCCGAGGCGGTTGCGTCCTTGGCGAGGCTCTCCTGGGCGTCCAGGGTGGCCTGGAACTGCGGGGATTCCTCAATCTTGCTACGGAAGTAGACCGCGATCAGGCCGAGCGGGCCGGCAACCAGGAACGGGATCCTCCAGCCCCACTCCTCCATGGTGCCCTGACCCAGGGTCAGCTGCAGCACGGAGACGAGGGCGGCGCCGAGGGCGAAGCCGAGGTAGCTGCCCATGTCCAGGAAGCTGGCGAAGAAGCCGCGGCGCTTGTCCGGGGCGTATTCGCTCACAAAGGTGGTGGCACCGGCGTACTCGCCGCCGGTGGAGAAACCTTGGACCAGCTTGAGCAGCACCAGCAGGGCCGCGGCCCACATTCCGATCTGCGCATAGCCGGGCAGCAGGCCGACGGCGAAAGTACTGGCGGCCATCAGCATCAGCGTGGCGGCGAGGACCTTCTGGCGTCCGATCTTGTCGCCGAGCCAGCCGAAGATGACTCCGCCCAGCGGACGGGCGATAAAGGTGGCGGCGAAGGTTCCCAGCAGGAACAGGGTCTGCACGGACTTGTCGGCCTCAGGCAGGAACACCGGTCCCATGGTGGTGATCAGGTAGCCGAACACGCCGACGTCGTACCATTCCATGGTGTTACCCACGATGGTTCCGCCGAGTGCTTTCTTAAGCATGGGCTTGTTGACGACGTTGATGTCGGAGACTTTGAGCCTGCGGCGAGGCGACAGCCTCGGCTTCTTGGTGCCTTGGGGCGAAACGCCCCCAGGCAAAATACTGTTGGTCCCGCGGGCGTTGTCCACGCCTGCTGAAGAGTCGGTCATGCTTCGGTCTTTGGGCATTTGGGCTGCTCCTGTGGAGGTCATTTGCTTGCGACTTGTAGCTGCCCCGCTCCGGGCAGGCTTTCAATTTTACGCGATGTCCGTGGTGTTTCCGAGTTCAGTGGCGTATGATCCCGCGTTTCAGGCCCGTATTCGGCTCAAAAGCCGAATTAGTTTTGCGCTGTTTCACCGCGCCAGCACTGGAAATCCGGCGGTGCCGGGCATCGTTACCAAACCTTTTCCGCCGGCAGGCGGTAAAAACGCCAAAATGCGCCGGAATCCGGCCCCTGCACCCGGAGACAGGCCGAGTTCGTGCAGCACAGGAATCCATCCAAAACGGGGGTTTCCAACGGACCGGATCACTGTCTAAGGTTGAGCCATGGGAACACTGAACTTTGGATAGGCCGGCGGCCGTCAGCGGTTGTCCCTGCTGGCCTGTCCCGCCTGCTGTCTTCACCAGCCATCCGCGCTAGTTGAGGCGTACGCCCCGCATTGATCCCTTCTGGCGACCCCCGTCGTCGTGATCTCTCCACCGCGATCTTCCAGCGTGTGCGTCCGCATCTCATCACCGCCACCCGATTCCGTCCCACAAGGAGAGCTTCCATGACCGACAAAACCAACAGCCAGAACGCCGAGCCCGCCACTGACCCCAAGGCTGGGGCGCCGGCGGCCGGGGGCATCAAGTCCAAGCTGACGGAAGCCCAGCGGGAAGTGCTGGCCAGCAAATCCCGTGGAGGCGCCGTGTCGAAGAGCGTTTCGCACGGCCACAAACCCACGCACGCAAGCGGCAAGCAAGGCCCTGCCGAGAAAAAAGTCCGCTGGTAGTTCCTGCAGACACCCAGTTCCTGCAGACCTAGTATTGGTGGACACTTCATTTCAACGCGGAAAGGAAGAGCACAATGGCTGAGAAAAATCCTGGGGGACAGCTCGAGCCGGAACTGGCCAGTCACCTGGCGGAGTCCATGGACGAGGTGCCGGCGCCTGAGCTTGCGGCCTCTGCCGGCCCGGTCAATGGGGGCAGGCCGTGGCCGGACGGCAACGGCAAACGCCGCCATCCCAAAGAACGCGGCACCGCCCACGGACGGATGGGCCATGAGGCAGCAGTCACCGCGGTCCACCGGACCGGCAGGCCGCAGATGCCGCACTCCTCGTAAGACGAACCCGCGGCCGGGCGACACCAATGTAAGGTGTCGCCCGGCTTTTTCGTGCCCGGGAAAGGCCCGGGGACGAGTCCCCAAGGCGGCCCGGGACACTGTGTCAGCCGGACTCCGCCACGACGTCGTCCGCGTTCTTGTCCAGACGCCAGCCCCGCCACACCGGATGCCGCAGCTTCCCGGCCCCGGTCCACTCCCCGAACGTCACCTCGCCCACCAGCCCGGGCGTCACCCAGTGTGCGTCCGAGGCATCGGCGGCGGGTACCTCGGTGAACGGGGAGGTCTTCCTGGACAGGGAATCCATCTGCAGCCGCAGTTCGTTCAACTCACGGTCGCTGAAGCCGCTGCCCACGCGTCCCACGTACCGCAGCTTGCCGCCCTCGGGGATCCCCACCAGCAACGACCCCACGGAGCCTCGCCGTGACCCCTTGCCGGGACGCCAGCCGCCCACCAGCACTTCCTGCGTGCGTTCGAACTTCAGCTTCAGCCAGGACTTGCTGCGCTCGCCGCTGACGTACCGGCCGTCAACGCGCTTGGCCATGATCCCTTCAAGTCCCAGTTCCCTGGCGCTCGCCAGAAGGTCCTCCACCTCGTGGTCGAGCACCTCGGACAGGTGCACCGGGCATCCTGCCGGCCAGCCCAGGTCATCCAGGCGCGCCCGCCGCTTCCGCAACGGCATCCGGCGGAGGTCCTCGCCGCCGTCGGACAACAGGTCGAACACCATCAGCCGGACCGGCGTGGCGGCCCGCGCGTTGGCGACATCGGCTGCCTTGGTCAGCTTCATCCGCGTCTGCAGCAGCCCGAAATCGGGCCGCCCGGAAGGCCCGACGGCGACGATCTCGCCGTCGGCGGTGAAACTCCGCTCCGGCCAGCACTTGCGGTCCGTCAGTTCCGGGTAGCTTGCGGACACGTCGTTCCCGTTGCGGCTGATCAGCCGGATCCTGTCATCATCGGCGATGATGATGGCCCGGATGCCGTCCCACTTCAGTTCGAACTGCCAGTCCAGACCGCGAAGATCGGCAGTCGTCCCGGCGCCGGCGAGCATCGGCGAGAAATCCTGCACGAAAGCCGGGGCCGCAGATGGTGCAGCAGTCTGCGCCGCAGGCCGGGGGGCCGCGGAAGCCTGCTGTGTCCCGTCCTGTTCCTTCGTTGCCGGAGCAGCTTGTTTTGCCGGGGCCCCGTGCCCCTTGCGGTCCATCAGGTGAATGAGCCACTGGGACTGTTCGGTGCCCTGCGGGGCGTCGCTGTCCCGGCTGGTCCGAATCAGCGCAAACCTCTTTGTTCCACCCAGGCCGCCGCCGTCGGCCCCTGTCAGCGTGGCGATGACTTCCTTGCCCGCGATCCATTTATCGCATTCGTAGTAGCCGTGGTCCCAGACGGTGACGGTCCCGGCGCCGTACTGGCCTTTGGGGATGGTGCCTTCGAAGTCGAGGTAATCCATGGGGTGGTCCTCCGTCTGGACCGCCAGGTGGTTCTGCGTCCCGCTCACGGGCACACCCTTCGGAAGCGCCCAGGACACCAGAACGCCGTCCCGCTCCAACCGGAAGTCGAAATGCAGCCGGCTGGCGTGGTGCTCCTGGATCACAAACCGCTCCCTGATGGTGCCGGCGTTCGGGTCCGCCCGGTGCCGGTCCGCGCTGAACGGTTCAGGGGTTCCTTCCGGGTCCCGCATGGAGCGGTACTTCTCCAGCCGTGGATCCGCGTGTCCGCTGTCGGCTGTTCCACCGCCGCCGGACTTGCCGCCGGACGCGCCGCCGGACTTGCTGCCGCCCGCGCCGCCGTCGGAAGGGCCCTGGACGTGGCCGCCGTGGGCGGACACCGCCGCGAAGGGGTCCTTGCCGTCCTTCACGCGCCGCATGACCTCGCGGTAGTCCAGTTGCTTCAGGGCGGGCGAGGCCAGCTCACGCCAGGTCCGCGGGGCCGCCACCGTGGGCTTCAGCCGGCCCCGGAGCGAGTAGGGCACGATGGTGGTCTTGGCGGCATTGTTCTGGCTCCAGTCCACCAGCACCTTGCCGCTGCGCAGCGTCTTCTTCATGTCGCTGACGGCCAGGTCAGGGTGGTCCGCCTCCAGGGCGCGGGCAAGTTCGTGGGCGAAGTCGGAAATCTGGTCCGAGCTCTGCGTGCCGTCGAGGCCGGCGTAGAGGTGGATGCCTTTGCTGCCGCTTGTCACGGGAACGGGATCCAGGCCCACGTCCTTGAGGATGGCGCGTGCAAGCCGGGCCACCTCGACACATTCAGCCAGGCCGGCGCCCTCCCCGGGATCCAGGTCCAGCACCAGCCGGTCGGGAAACATGGGATTCCCGTGCGGATCGACGCGCCATTGCGGGACGTGGATTTCCAGCGATCCCATCTGGGCCAGCCACGTGAGGGTGGCGGCGTCATTGACCAGGGGGTACTGGTTGCTGCGCTCCTTATGGCGGATGGAAGCGCGCGGAATCCAGCCGGGGGTGGAGTCTTCCAGGTTTTTCTGGAAGAACATCTCTCCCGGCGCCTCGGCAGTGCCCACACCGTTGACCCAGCGCTTCCGGGTGGCGGGCCGGTTGGCCGCGGCAGGGATCAGCACCGGGGCCACTGCGGCGTAGTACGCCAGGATGTCCGCCTTGGTGGTGCCCGTCTCCGGATACATGACCTTGTCCAGGTTGGTGACCACCAGTTCGCGGCCCTGGACCCGGACACGTTCCCTACTGCCTGCCAAAGGTCTTCACCTCCGGGCAACTCTGATGTTCACTTGATCCATGAGAGCCATCTGGAAAGGCGCTATCGCATTTGGGCTGGTCAACGTGCCGGTCAAGGTCTACAGCGCCACCGAGGATCACGACATCGGGCTGCACCAGGTCCATGGCGCCGACGGCGGGCGCATACGCTATCAGCGCCGATGCGAAGTGTGCGGCGAGATCGTGGACTATGCGGACATCGACAAGGCCTACGAGGAGGACGGCCGCACTGTGGTCCTCACCCGGGATGAGCTCAAGTCCATCCCGGCGGAGAGCAGCCACGAGATCGAAGTGGTGCAGTTTGTCCCGTCCGAGCAGCTCGATCCCATGATGTTCGAGAAGAGCTACTACCTCGAACCTGACTCCAAGTCGCCCAAGGCGTACGTCCTCCTCCGCCGGGCGCTGGAGGATACGGACCGGGTTGCCGTGGTCCAGTTTGCCCTCCGGGAGAAGACCCGGCTTGGCGCCCTGCGGATCCGGGATGACGTGCTGGTGCTGCAGTCCCTGCTGTGGTCCGACGAAGTCAGGGAAGCGGCTTTCCCCGCCCTCGAGACAACGGTCCGCATCTCCGCCCAGGAGCGGGAGATGTCCGCGGCGCTGGTGGACTCCATGGCCGGAGACTTCGATCCGGGCCAGTTCACTGACGATTACCAGGTGCAGCTCCGCAAACTCATCGACGCGAAGATCGAGCAGGGGGAGTCCCTGGACACGGAACAGACGTTCGGCGCCGAGGCTGCCGAAGCCGGCAGCGGCGAAGTGATCGACCTGATGGAGGCTCTCAAGCGAAGCCTTGAAAAGAAACGGGGTGGCGGCGCCGGCGACGCGTCCAAAGGCGACGCGTCCAAGACAGACAGCGCCGAGGATGCTCCCGCGAAGGCAACCCGGGCCAAGGCGGCCCCGGCCCGGTCCACCGCAGCAACCCGGTCCACCGCAGCAAAAGGGGCGGGCAGCAAGGCAACGGCGACGAAGACTGCCAGCAAAACGGCAACAAAGCCTGCTGCGAAGGAGACTGCGGCCAAGGAACCGGCCAAGAGCCGGCGCAAACAGGCCTGACACGGTCGTACCGCAGCGGCGGCGGCCCTCAACGGAGTGCATCCCACCGTACTGGCGCGGAATGGGGTGGCGGGCGCGGCACCGACCGGTACGGTAACCCATTGCGGCGCGTCAGTGGTTTCTGAGAGCCGAAATCAGCTCGCTTTTCTTCTTGGCGGAGTATCCGGTGAGGCCGATCTCCTTGGCGCGGGACTTCAGCTGGGCGACCGTCCAGTCCTCATAGTCGCCGGCCTTGCCGCCTTTGCGGCCCACGGCCGAACGGCCCTTCTTGGCCGCGGCGTTGGAAATACGCGCTGCTTTCTCCTTTGACGCGCCATCCTCCCGGAGTTCCTCGTACAGTTCGGGATCCTTCAGGCTGGGGTTCTTCTTCTCGGGCATGGTCAGCTCGGATCCGATGGTTCGGCGTCGTCAATAAAAGGGTCCACACCGGCCGGACGCTGCGGCGAAGGCGTGGGCGTGTGGGGCGACTGCGCGTGGCGTGCGTCTGCCCGGGCGTGCGGAGCCGGTGCGTCGGACGCGAAGCCGGCCTCTTCGTCGGTTTCTTCGACTTCGCCGCCGTCCACGGCGGAACGCCAGGCACCGGTTTCAATGCCGCGCTCCTCGATGAACTGCTTGAACCGCTTCAGGTCGGCACTGATCTGGTGGCTGTCCGCGTGGACGGCGGAGCCTGCCTTCTCCACCAATCCCTCGGGTTCCCATTCCAGCGCCACGGTGACGCGCGTCTGCTCCGGCCCGAGGGGTTCGAAGTAGACCTCGCCGGAATTGCGTGGTTTGTCCGTGCTGACCCAGGCGATGCGGCGGTCCGGCAGCTGTTCGGTGATCTGGGCGTTGTACTCGCGCCTGACTCCGGCGATGTCCGTCCGGAAATGAAGGGACGTCTCGTCGATCTGTTCCACGGACTCCACGCCCCTCATGAACTCCGGGAACGATTCGAACTGCGTCCACTGGTTGTAGGCCGTGGACACAGGAACATCCACCTCGATGGTTTCCTGCAGGGTAGCCACTGTCTCATCCTCTTTCAGTCCGGGTACGGCTCCGAATGCGGTCTGTTGAACGGCGTGTCGCCACGTTTTCCACGCTAGTAGGGCCATCCGGCAAAAACAAGGAACTTACTAAGGCGGCTTAGTGATCCCAGGTCGGGGACGCGGAAGGGGACTTAAGAGCCGGTAAACCTGTTTAGGGGGCAATCGGTGGTTAAATGCAGCGGCCAGCCCGTGCGCCACGTGCCCGGAATTCGGGACTTACCGTGGCGCAGCGGGCCGGCCGCCTGACGCTGACCTAAGCGGACTGTACTAGCCCGTCGAGCTGCTACTCGGCGTCGTGATCGGTTTCCAGGATCTGGACCAGGTGGTCCAGTGCGGTGTCGGCGCCGTCGCCCTCGGCACGCAGGACCACAACATCGCCGTGCGATGCGCCCAGGCTCATGAGGGACAGGATGCTGGCTGCGTCCATGGCCTCATCGGCCGGTTCGCCCTGGCGGGCGATCGTGATCTCGTGCGGGTACTCGCCGGCGGCCTCGGCAAAGATGGCGGCCGGGCGGGCATGCAGGCCGACGCGGCTGGCGATGGTGGCGGTGCGTTCGAACATTTGTGCTCCTTGGATATCAGGTCGGGACAGATGGTTGGGAAATACCGAACCGGGTCAGACAGTTACTGGAACCGGCTCCACGGTATCAACGGACTTGCGGACGGCCCAGCGCTTGAGGGCGATGACTGCCAGGGCAGTGACGACCGTTCCGACGAGGATCGAGACAACGAACATCAGGAAGTTGTCGATGGCGAAAAAGACGAAGATGCCGCCGTGCGGGGCCTTCGAGCCTACGCCCGCCGCCATGGAGATGGCGCCGGTCACTGCGCCGCCCAGCATGCTGGCCGGGATGACGCGGAGCGGGTCGGCAGCGGCGAACGGGATGGCACCTTCGGAGATGAAGGATGCGCCCAGCAGCCAGGCGGCCTTGCCGTTCTCGCGCTCAGCCAGGCTGAAGCGCTTCTTGTCGAGGACCGTGGACGCTAGGGCCATGGCCAGCGGCGGAACCATGCCGGAGGCCATGACGGCTGCCATGATCTGCCACGGTGCCTGGTTGTCCAGCGTTGCGGCGCCCAGGCCGGCGACGGCGAAGGCGTAGGCCACCTTGTTAACCGGACCGCCGAGGTCGAAGCACATCATGAGGCCAAGAATGATGCCGAGGGCGATGGCACTGGCGCCGGTCAGGCCGGACAGGAACGAGTTCAGTCCAACGGTGATGGCGACGATCGGGGCGCCCAGGATCAGGAACATCAGGCCCGAGGCCACGATGGAAGCAACCAGCGGGATGATCACCACGGGCATCAGGCCGCGCAGCCAGCGGGCCACTTGAATCTGGCCGATGACGTGGGCGATGTAGCCGGCGAGCAGACCGCCCACGATGCCGCCCAGGAAGCCTGCACCCATGAACCCGGCAACAGCACCGGCAACGAAGCCAGGGGCGATGCCCGGCCGGTCGGCGATGGCGTAGGCGATATAGCCTGCCAGGGCCGGGACCAGGAAGCCGAGGGACAGGGCGCCGATCTTGAACAGCACGGCGCCGAGGTAGGCGCCGAACGGGCCCCAGGCGTTCTCAGGGTATTCGGTGGGCAAGTTGAAAATGCTGTTGTCCACCACGATGGCGTCCGCGTACTGGGTGATCAGATAGCCGCCCATCAGGAAGCCCAGGGCGATCAGCAGGCCGCCGCCGGCCACGAACGGAATCATGTAGCTGACGCCCGTGAGGAGTGCCTTCTTCAGCTTCTGGCCGATGTGCTCGCCCTTTTCGGTGGCTTCGGTCTCGGCCTGCTCTTCTGCGCCGAAGTGCGGGACGCGGCGGGCGTTGGGGTTGTCAGCCGCGGCCAGCGCTTCCTGGACCATCTTGTCCGGTTCGTCGATGCCGCGCTTGACGGGTGCATTGATGACCGGCTTGCCGGCGAAGCGTTCCTTGCCGCGGACGTCCACGTCCACCGCGAAGATCACGGCGTCGGCGGCCGCGATCACGGCCGGGTCCAGCGGCTTGGCGCCGGAGGAACCCTGGGTCTCCACCTGCAGGTCCACGCCGACTTCCTTGGCCGCGGCAACCAGCGAATCGGCCGCCATGTAGGTGTGGGCGATGCCCGTGGGGCAGGCCGTCACAGCGACGAGGCGCTTGGGGCCGCCTGAACGCGCGCCCGTGGCGGCACCGGCGGACGGTGCTGCAGCGGCTGCGGGTTCCGCTGCGGCCGCGGGCTTGTCGGCCAGGGCGCCGTCCACCAGTTCGACGATTTCGGCCTGGGTGCCGGCTGCCCGGAGGGCTGCCGTGAAGTCCTTTTTGATCAGCGAGCGGGCCAGCTTGGAGAGAAGCTTAAGGTGTTCCTGGTCCGCGCCTTCGGGGGCCGCGATGAAGAAGATCAGGTCCGCAGGGCCGTCCTTGGCGCCGAAGTCCACGGGCTGCGACAGCCGGGCCATGGCCAGGGTGGGCACGGTCACTGCAGTGGAACGGCAGTGCGGAATGGCAATTCCGCCGGGAACGCCGGTGGCGGTCTTGGATTCGCGGGCAAAGGCGTCGGTGAAGAGGCCTTCGGCTTCGGTGGCGCGGCCGGTGGCGGCGACCCTGCCGGCCAGATGGCGGATCACGTCCTCGGGCGAGTTGCCCAGGTTCTGGTCGAGCTCGACCAGTTCAGTAGTAATGAGCTGAGTCACTGTCAGTCCTTCCGGAGGGCCGTGATGGTTACGGCATCGGGGGTGGTTTGGTGGACCGCCGGAACTGTGGAGCCCGGCAGGGAAGCGGCGGCGGCACCATGTGCCACGGCCTGACGGAGGCAGTCGGCCGGGGCGGCGCCCAGGCTGGAGGCGAGCAGGTAGCCGGCAAGGGACGAATCGCCCGCGCCGACCGTGCTGACCGCTTTGACCGGCGGATGCGTGGCCAGCCACGCGCCGTCGGACGTCACAAGCACCGCACCCTTGGAACCGAGCGTTGCCAGCACGGCACCTACACCGGAACGCACGACGGCGGCGGCGGCTGCCGCGGCAGCCTCCGGATCCGCTTCAAGTTCGTCAGCGGTGGACGCCGTAGCGAAACCGGCTGCGGCAGCCAGTTCAGCCAGTTCTTCGGCGTTGGGCTTAAGGAGGTCCGGCATTCCTGACGCGTCGCCCGAGAGGGCGGCGGCCAGCGGTGCGCCGGACGAGTCGACGGCGATGTGCGGGGCCGCGCCGTCACGGGTAGAGCGGAGCCGCCGGGTGACGGTGGCGTAGAAATCGGCCGGGACCCCGGGTGGGAGCGAGCCGGCGAGGACAACCCAACTGGCACCGCGGGAGCGCTCCAGCAACAGCCCGATCAGGGCTTCCTGCTGGTCTTCACTCAATACCGGGCCGGGTTCGTTGATCTTGGTGGTGACGCCGTCAGGCTCCGTCAGCGCCACGTTGGTGCGCAGCGGTTCGTGGATGGCGAGGGCGGCGAAGGGAACGCCGCTGTCACGGAGACCCGCCAGGACGGGATCGGAGTCGCCGCCCGGGAGGACGGCCACTGTTTCCAGGCCGGAGGCCACCAGTGCGCGGGAGACGTTAACGCCCTTCCCGCCGGATTCCTGGCTGACGGACGTTGCGCGTTGCACTTCGCCGCGCAGCAGGGGCGAAGGCAGGGACACGGTGCGGTCAAGGCTTGGGTTCGCGGTGAGGGTAACAATCATGCGATCACCACGTCCACGCCGGCGTCAGCAAGCGCCGCTGCGAGTTCCGGGCTGGGTTCACTATCTGTAATCAAGGTGTCCAGATCTTTCAACGAGGCGAACTGGACCAGCGTTTCCGCATCCAGCTTGGACGAATCGGCCAGCACCACGATGCGGCGTGCCGATTGGACGAAGGCAGCCTTGACGGCTGCTTCTTCAGGATCGGGCGTGCTCAGCCCGAAGGCCGAGTGAACTCCGTTGGCGCCGATGAAGGCGATGTCCGGACGGATCCGGTGGGCTGCCTCCACGGTGGACTGCCCTACGGCAGCCTGGGTGAGTCCGCGGACCCTGCCGCCCAGGAGATGGAGGGCGATGCCCGGCTCGCCGGCGAGTTTCGCGGCGATGGGGATCGCATGCGTGATGACCACGAGTTCGTTTTCCGGACCGGAGTCCGGGGCAGCGGAGGGGTCGGAGAGACGCAGGGCGATCAGGTCCGCCAAGGCTTCGGTGGTTGAGCCGGCGTCCACCAGGATGCTGCCGGCCGGATTTTGCGGGATGAACGCCAGGGCGGCCTCGGCAATGCGCAGTTTTTCCGGCTGCCGCTGCACGGTCCGCTCCAGGATGCTTTCCTCGGTGGTGCTGATCCGGTCCGGGGCGACCGCGCCGCCGTGGACCCGGCGGACGGTACCGGCTGACTCCAGCGCGGCAAGATCGCGCCGGACGGTCTCGGTGGTGATGTTGAAGCGCTCGGCAAGGGCGGTGACGCTGGCCCGGCCGCTTTCGGCGACTAGACCCGCGATCAGCTGTTGGCGCTCCTCGGCGAACACTTACCCTCCATTGCGTAAAAGACTGCGGTAGTTCCGGGGCTGGCTTCAGGACCGGCTTCCAGTGACTGCCATCACATGATGTTGAATTGTTTGACTTTATCTTTGTTCATGTTGGTTTGTCAACGAAAACAACATGAACGCAGATCCCAGCTTGGAGTTTTTGTCCAGATGGAGCGACTTCGAGGCCCCCGAAGTCGCGATAAGTGGACAAAAACTCTTCCATGAAAGCCGGAAGCCGGGCCGGACCGTGATGGTCTGGCCCGGCTTCCGGGATGTTCACTTGCGGTTCGCCTGTGTCCGTGGACAGTGGCGGCCGGAGGGTCATGGCTAGATGCCGCCGTCCCGGCTCTCGTTGCGGACAATGCGTTCGCCCGTGTTCGGATCCACCACGGACCGGGTTTCGCTCACCCGGCGGCTGCGGCCGGGCGACGCCAGGACCAGCGAGGCGATCAGGCCGATGACGCCGACGGCCATCAGGATGTAGCCGATCAGGGTCTGGTCCACGTAGGGGACCAGGCCGGGGCTAATGGCCCACGCCAGGATGGCACCGATGGCGATAAGGAAAATGGAGGAACCGATTCTCATGACTTGCTCCTAGCTGTCCGGGGGACGTGCGGGCAAACTTGATCAGCATGCTGTCTAGCGACAGGCTACAGGCCGCCCCCTGCTGATTCAATGAACCGGGCGGGGGTGTCCGTTTCAGTGGTGGAAGTCCGCGCTCGGCGCCGATTCCCACTCAATGTGATGGCCGTAGACCCAGTCGAAGTTTTCCGCGGTCTTCCGGGACAGTGAACGGAACACGGCCCTGAGGATGATGTCCTCGAAGACGCGCTTGAACTGCCCCCGGACCTTCGGGGCTGCGTTGCGCCTGCCCCACTCCACCACCGCCTCTGCCCTTGCGCGGCGCTCGCTCTCATAGCGGCCGAAGGCCTGTTCGAGGGCAGCCGTCTCGGGCCGGGCAGTGGCGCCGCGAAGGGCGCGCCCGAGTGTCACTGCGTCCTCGATCGCCATTGAAGCACCCTGCCCGGACGACGGCGAGGCGGCATGGGCGGCGTCCCCCACCAGCACCATGCGGCCGCGGTACCAGCGGGGAATACTGGGGAAATCGTAGGTGCGGTAGGGCCGGATGATGTCGATTGTGGCTGCGATGATGGCCGCCATTGGTGTGCGGTCACCGGAAGCCAGGCCGGCCAGCCAGTCCTTCAGTTCGGCCGGTGAAAGCTGCGAAAGGTCCTCCGAGGACCGCTGCAGCGGGTTGGCGAACCACCACGTCCGCCCCTGGGGATCACGCATGTAGCAGTAGAAGCACCTCTTGCCGAAGACCATCTTCATTCGTCCGGTTTCGGGAAACACCGTCCCTTCCGGAAGCATTCCCGCCGGGACAATTCCGCCGGTGTTGAGCAGGGGAATGCTGCGGGGTTCGGGGGCGGTGGGGTCAATCACGGTGCGGACAGCCGAGCGCAGCCCGTCCGCCCCGACCAGCAGGTCGCCTCTGGCGGACGTGCCGTCCGCAAACACTGCGGTGACTGACCCGTCCGCCTCTTCCACCGATTCGAGGCGCTTTCCGTGTTCGATGCGGACGCCCCGCCTCGCAGCCTCGGACCGCAGCAGCCCGTATAGCTCGGAGCGGGTCAGGGTTCGGGCGGTGGTCCCATCCGGCAGCGAGCCGCCGTAGTCGAAGTCGGCCAGATGCCGCCCGGTGCTGCCCAGGTGCATGGACATCGTCGGGGTGCTGAAGCCGAGTTGACTGGCGCCTTGTTTGAGGCCGAGGGTGTCCAGTGCGTCGAAGCCGTTGACGGCGAGGGTGAGGAAGCCGCCGACGCCGTCAGACTCGGCGTCGTAGGCCTCGTACACGACGGCGGTGTGGCCCGCCTTGGTAAGGGAGAGGGCTGTTGCAAGCCCTGCGATTCCGGAGCCGATAACCATGCAATGCAACATCTGGGATACCTCCGTAAAGTATTTCGTTCGGTCGAAAGAAATATATTCCCCGAATGGCTAAGAGTCAATCCTTTCGGTTTGGCGAAAGACTTTGTTAACCTCGGACCATGGACCAAACCCGGATGAGTCAACGCGAAGCATTGGTACAAGCCGTCTACGACTCAGGCAGGGAACTGTCCACGGCCTCGGTTATGTTCCATGCCAAGCTTTCCGAACTCCGTGGGCTCTCGGCGACCGAAGGCAAGGCGATCGACATCCTGCTGCGGTTCGGCCCCATGACGGCCGGGGAATTTGGCGAGCACTCCGGGCTCGCGCCGGCCTCCGTCACGGGACTCATGCAGAGGCTGGAGAGCAAGGGAGTGGCCAGACGGGTGCGCCATGCCGGGGACAAACGCAAAGTCCTCATCGAGTTGGTGGGCGACCAGCCGGCCGCGGCCGCCCCGCATTTCGCAGATTTCATGGCGGGACTGGCGGCATTGCTAGAGGGTTACAGTGATGATGAACTCCGGGTGATCGCCGATTTTTCCAGGAGGGCGGCCCGGATCCAACAGGAAGCGGCGGGCCGGCTGGGCCAGGCGTCAAACATCGACCAGGCGCCGGACCCGGCGTAACAACCCGGCTGCAGCGCGGCGGCTGCGGCGTGGGCCATTAGCCTTGATGGGTACGTGGAGCCCATCCCGGCTCCTCCGCGGGTCCCCCCTTTGGTGGACGCCACGCATCTCCCGGCGTACTCACAGAAATATGGTTACCGATGTCTGAAGTTTCCCCCACGGTTGTGGTTACAGGGCTGGGAGCCGTCACTCCGGTCGGCTCGACGGCCGGCGATACCTGGTCTGCGCTGCTGGCCGGACGCTCCGGAATCTCGGCCCTCGACGACGACTGGGCCGGTGGGCTGCCTGTCCGTGTGGCGGGACGCGTCACCGCCGATGTACCCTCGCTGCTGTCCACTTTGGAGTACAAGAGGATGGACCGTTGCGGCCACCTTGCCCTCATCGCCGCCCGCGAGGCATGGGCACATGCCGGCCGGCCGGAAACTGACCCGGAACGGCTCGCCGTCGTGATCGGCTCCGGTTACGGCGGCCTGGACACCACACTGGAGCAGACCCGGACGCTGGACGGCAAGGGACCGCGCAGGGTTTCCCCGCACACCCTCACCCGGATCATGACCAACGGACCCTCTGCCTGGGTCTCGATTGATGTTGGAGCCCGCGGCGGGGCGCGGACGCCCGTCAGCGCCTGCGCCTCCGGGGCTGAGGCCATTTCCCAGGCAGCCGACATGATCCGGAGCGGCGCCGCCGACGTAGTGATCGCCGGCGGGGTGGACTCCTGCATCAACGGGCTGACCATCAGCGGTTTCGCGCAGATCAGGGCGCTCTCCACCCGCAACGACAGCCCGCAGGCCGCATCCCGCCCCTTTGACCGGGACCGCGACGGCTTTGTCATGGCCGAGGGCGCCGGGATCGTGGTGCTGGAACGCGAAGACCATGCCCGTTCCCGCGGAGCCGAGATCCTCGGCGTCATCGCCGGAAGCGCCGTCACCTCGGACGCTGTGGACATCGTGGCGGCAGACCCCGCCATGCAGCGCCGTGTCCTGCAAAAGGCCATTGCCGCCGCCGGCCTCACCGGAGAGGACATCGGCTTCGTCCACGCCCACGCCACGTCCACCCCTGTGGGGGACCGGCTCGAAGCGGAAGCCATCGGCGCCGTCGTCGGGCATTCCGTTCCCGTCACGTCCACCAAATCCCTCACCGGGCACCTGCTGGGCGGGGCCGGAGCGCTGGGTGCCATCGTCACCATCCAGGCGTTGCGCACGGGCACGGTCCCCGGGACCATCAACCTTGAAAGCCCGGGCCCGGACATCCACCTCAACATCGTTTCGCAGACAACCGGGGGACTGGCGGCGAAGGCCGGTATTTCCAACGCGTTCGGATTCGGCGGACACAGCACCTCCCTGGTGATCACGGCCGGCTGAGTTCCGCCGGGTGAGCCCCGCCGGGTGAGCCCGGCTCGTGAGCGCCGCCGGCAAAGTTAGGCTGTTCCGATGGAGACAGTCGTGTGGTCCAAGCCGGAGAACCAGCGCGCCGCAACGCCGCTGCTGGTGATGATGCACGGATACGGAACGGATGAGGTGCGAATGTCGGACCTCTTCGGCCTGTTGCCGCCCGATTTCACCTGCGCGGCCCTTCGCGCACCCAAGGTGATCGGCGACGACTACGGCTGGTTCCTGCTGGACTACTTCCTGACCCATGACTTCGCGGACGTCATTTCCGTCAGCAACAAGGTGTTCGACTGGATCAACTCGGTCAAGGGGCAACACACCAGCGTCAGCCTGCTGGGCTTCTCGCAGGGCATGGCCATGGCCAGCACGCTGCTGCGGCTGCGGCCCCACGACTTTCGGGCCGTCGTGGGCCTTTCCGGATTCGTCCTGGACAACGAACTGCTGGCCATGAGCGAAGCGTTCGACACCAAGCCGCCGTTCTTCTGGGGCCGGGACAAGGCCGACCTGGTCATCAATGACGATGCCGTTGAGCACACCCAGGAATGGTTGGAGCGGAACACACAACTGACGGCACGGACCTACCCGGGCATGGGCCACACCATTTCCAAGGCCGAAATGGTGGATGTGGGCGCCTTCCTGCGCCACTACGTGCTGCGCTAAGGCGCGAGTTACAGCCGTCCCTGCCTTGGGATTCCCGTAAGAATCCGAACACAGAAGAAAAACCAGTTGCGCGCTAAATTTGTAAGCGCTTACACTCTTCTTCGGCCAGGTATCGGGCCCAGGACTTCAGGAGAAGAAAGGGCTGAGCCCGTGTTGCATGGCTAAAGCACCGCGCGTGACCATCCAGGACGTTGCCGCATTGTCGGGGCTGTCCATCTGTACCGTTTCCCGTGCGCTGCGCGGGCTCCCCAACGTTTCCGAAACCGCCCAGCTGAAGGTGGCCGATGCCGCCACGAAGCTCGGCTACAAGGCGTCCTCCGCGGCGTCGCGCCTGGCCGGCGGAATCACGGGGTCCGTAGCCATCATTGCGCCCACGGCCACCGCCTGGTTCTTCGCCCAGGCCGTCGAAGCGGCCGAGGAAGTCTTCGCGGACAGCGGCTTCGATACCGTCCTCATCAGCCTGCGGAACACCCCGAGCGTGCACCGCAAGGTGTTCGGAGACCTGGACGCCCTGTCCCAGCGCGTGGACGGCGTCCTGCTCCTCAACATCGCCCTCGGCGACGACGAAATCGAAGCCCTGGCCTCCTCCGGGCTGGCCGTTGCGAGCGTGGGCATGCATAACGTCCCCTGGGACAACGTGGGCATCGACAACGAGGACGCGGCCTGGAAAGCCACCAACCACCTCCTGGGGCTTGGTCACTGGGACCTGGCCATTCTGTCCGGACGCGAACCCGGAGCACGCTCGGTGGTCACGGCCACGGACCGCCTTAACGGCTTCCGGCGGGCCCTTGCCGAGCATGACCTGACCGTTGATCCGGACCTGGTGATGGACGCCGGCTCGAGCATTGAAGGCGGTCGCCGGGCCATGACGGAGCTCATCGAAAACCGCCGACTGCCGTCCGCGATCTTCGCCGGTTGCGACGAAACTGCCTTCGGCGCCCTTATGGCTTTACGGGACCTCGGTTTGTCAGCGCCCAAAAACGTGTCCATCATAGGAATAGACGATCATCAGATGAGCTGGTTCCTGGGCCTGAGCACAATGGCCCAACCAGTAGCCGATCAGGGCGCCTTTGCAGCCAACCTGCTGATTGAGGGACTCCAACGTCCGGGGCCGCTGACCGCCCCCGCCAGCCATGTGCTGGATACCAAGCTGATTGAACGCAAGAGCACGCGACGAAAACGCTGAGCGCAAACGCCAATCACATGCATTCCCGGGCATCGACGCCCGACTCCGCCCTCCGGCCATCGCCGGACGGTCCGCTCCGTACCAAACCCGGCAGTATCCACGCACGTCCCCTGCACGCCGTCTGAAAGGACACCGAGTACCGCATGACTGAGCTCTCCAACAGCACCGCCGCAGGCACCAGTACTGCCGGCAACAGCACTGCCGGCAACAGCACCGCCGCAGGCACCAGCACTGCCGGCAACAGCACTGCCGGCAACGGCAGCAGCCGCGGCTGGACCGGCGCTTCCGCCATCCTCTTTGACCTCGACGGTGTGCTCACCCCCACCGCGATCGTCCACGAGCGCGCCTGGCAGGAGCTTTTCGACGGCTACTTGCAGGCTGTTCCCGGGGCGGACAGCTACCGCGAAAGCGACTACTTCGACCACATCGACGGCAAGCCCCGGTTCGACGGCGTCCGGGACTTCCTCGCGTCGCGCAGCATTGTGCTGCCCGAGGGCCCCGCGGATGACGACCCGGCGAACGACACGGTCCATGGCCTCGGCAACCGCAAGAACAAGGTCTTCAACGACATCGTCGAATCCGGCGGCGTGGCACCGTACGAAGGCTCGGTGCGCTTCCTGGCAGCCGCGGAGGCACTGGGACTCAAGGTCGCCGTCGTCTCCTCCTCACGAAACGCGCCGGCGGTACTGCTGGCAGCGGGACTGGCGGACCACTTCGCGGTGGTGGTGGACGGCGTCGTGGCAGCGGCCGCAGGCCTGCCGGGCAAGCCGAACCCCGCGACATACGAGTACGCCGCGCAACTGCTGAACCTGCCCAGCGACGAGTGCGTCGTGGTGGAGGACGCCGTGTCCGGCGTCCAGGCCGGAAGCGCCGGAAGCTTCCACTCGGTGATCGGCGTGGACAGGGGAGCCGGCCGCCAGACGCTGCTGGACGCCGGCGCCACCCTGGTGGTCGACGACCTGAACGAACTCCTCTAACCCGGCCAGCCCCCACCCCCTAACCTGCACAACGCCAAAAGGAACCCCAACAGCCATGGCACTCATCACCTCTGACCGCGCCCGTTTCCCGAACGACCCCTGGCAGCTCGTCGAAACCGTCCACCTGCCCGGAAACGCCGGAACCCTGGAGACGCTCTTCAGCCTGGGCAACGGCCATCTCGGCATCCGCGGCGCCCACTGGGCCGCCGCGGACGCCGACCTTCCCGGCAGCTTCATCAACGGCTTCCACGAAACCTGGGACATCAAGCACGCAGAGAATGCCTTCGGTTTCGCCCGCACGGGCCAGCGGATCCTCTACATCCCGGACGTCAACAACTTCACGGTGATCATCGACGGCGAGACGCTGAGCCTCAGCGAATCAACGGTGCTGGACTACCGCCGGTCCGTGGACTTCGCCACCGGTATCTACGAATGCCGGATCACCTGGGAGTGCCGTTCCGGCGCCACCGTGACCACCACGGAGCGCCGGGCCGTGGGCTACCAGTCCCGCGGCACCATGGGCGTCACCCTCGAAGTGGCGCCGGACCGGGACGTGTACGCCGATGTGACATCCTCGGTGATCAACCGCCAGGACCAGCCGGTGGAGGACCACTCCACGCACGATCCGCGGCGCGCCGGACGGCACGCCGGGCGCGTCCTCCTCCCGGTACGGCTCGACGGCGGCGACGGCTCGCTGCGCCTGTCCTGGGAAGCAGCGGAGTCACGTCAGCGTGTTGGCCTGGCCGTGGACCACTGGACGTCGGCCGAAGTGCAGCCTTTCGAGACCCTGGTGGACCAGGATGACAGCAGCGTCCGGTACGTGCTGGCCGTGAGCGAGGACCGGCCCTTCCGCCTGGAGAAGAGCGCCAGCTACGCCGTGGCGCGGGCCTTCCGCGAGGGAGCAGTCGACGGCGGGTCGGCGCAGGATCCCTCCGAAGCGGCCGAGAGCGCCCTGCAGCCCGTCAGCGCCATCTTCGCCGAGAGCGAGGCGTATTACCGGGACTACTGGGCCACCGCGGACATCGTGGTGGGAGGCCAGCCCGAGCAGCAGCAGGCCATCCGCTGGAACCTTTTCCAGCTGGCCCAGGCCACCGCCCGCGCGGACGTTGCCGGCATCCCGGCCAAGGGTGTCAGCGGCTCCGGCTACGACGGGCACTACTTCTGGGACCAGGAGGTGTACCTGATGCCGTACCTGACTTACACCAACCCGGACAACGCGCGCCAGGTGCTGGAGTTCCGGCACGAGATGCTGCCGGACGCCAAGGTGCGTGCCAAGGAACTCAGCGTGGACGGCGCGCTGTTCCCGTGGCGCACCATCAACGGGCTCGAAGCCAGCGCCTACTACGCCGCCGGCACCGCGCAGTTCCACATCGCCGCCGCTGTCGCTTTCGCCACCAACAGGTACATGTGGGCCAGCGGCGACGCGGACTTCAATCACGGCATGGGTTCGGAGCTGCTGATCGAAACCGCCCGGATGTGGGTCTCCCTCGGCTTCTTCGGCAAGGACGGGCTCTTTCACATCCACGGCGTAACCGGCCCGGACGAGTACACTGCCGTGGTCAACGACAACCTCTACACAAACGTCATGGCCCGGTTCAACCTGCGCGCCGCGGCGGCGCTTGACCACCCGGGGATCGACGACGCCGAACGCGAGCTTTGGGAGCAGGCCGCCAACCGGATGCAGCTGCCCTACGACGAAGACCTCGAGGTGTATTCGCAGGACAACGACTTCATGACGCTGGAGCCGTGGGACTGGAGTACGCCCCGGTCCAAGTACCCGCTGCTGCTGAACTACCATCCGCTGGTGATCTACCGGCACCAGGTGCTGAAGCAGGCAGATACCGTGCTGGCGATGTTCCTGCAGTGGCAGGACTTCACGGCCGAGGAAAAGCGGCGGGCGTTCGACTTCTACGATCCGATCACCACCGGCGACTCCACCCTGTCCGCCTGCGTCCAGGGAATCATGGCCGCCGAGGTGGGTTACGGGAAGGCCGCGCTGGACCACTTCACCCACGCGCTCTTCATCGACCTCGACGACACCCACGGCAACACCATCGACGGCGTGCACATCGCCTCCACCGGCGGCGTCTGGAGTTCGCTGGTCAGCGGCTTTGCGGGCCTTCGCGACCAGGGCGAAGTTCCGTACTTCGACCCAAGGCTGCCTGTCGAATGGGAGGGGCTGTCCTTCCACCTCAAGGTGCAGGGACGACTGCTGTTCGTTGAGCTGGAGCAGGGGTCCATCGGCCTCAGTATCCGGGAGGGCGAACCCCTGGACGTCAACGTCCGCGGCGATGTTCTCACCGTGGGCAGTGACGTTGCCAGGGTGCCGCTGGCCCCCGTCGGCGCCCCGGAGCCCACCGTTTTTCCGAGCGGCCTTCCGACGTCGTCCATCCCGATCGTCCGCGCCCACACGTACGCGGGCCAGAGCTAGCAAGCGGCCCGAGCAATCCAGTGGCCGGACCGTGGACAGCCCCGTCTAAGGGCTGTCCACGGAATTCGGGCTGTCTGCCGGCGCCGGGCTGTCCGCGGGCGCCGGGTTTTCTGAACTGCTGTCCAGCGGATGCGAGAGCTCGTCGGACGGCATCCGGGCAACGATCATGGCCACCACCGCCATGATGGGGCACACGCCGCCGGCCACCAGGAAGATCACCCACGTGGGCACCACTGCCGCAGCGGGTCCGGCCAGGGCCATGGAGATGGGCATCAGGGCCAGGGACACGAAGAAGTCCAGGCTGGAGACGCGGCCCAGTAAATGCGGGGGGACGCGGCGCTGTAGGAGCGTCCCCCAGATGACCATTCCGATGCCTCCGGTGGCACCGAAGACAAACAGCGCCGCCGCAACCATCCAGAAGCTGTCCATGATCCCGATGGCGGCGAGCGGCAGGCTGCCGGCACCCCACGAGACCATCATCACCGTGAGGTAGCGGCGTGGCAGCGGGAAGGATGCCGTGGCCAGGGAAGCGCCCGCCCCGCCCACGCCCATCACAGCCAGCAGGAAACCGAACATGCGGGAATCGCCGCCCAGCTGGTCGCGGACGACGAACGGCAGCAGCACCTCGATGGGCCCGATCAGGAACAGCACCGAGATGCAGGCCCAGAGCAGTGTCCACAGCAGCCACGGCGTGCGGACGGTGTAGCTGACACCTTCGCGGAGGTCGTGGAAGAAGGATGTTTTGGCCCGTTCCGGGGCGGGCCCGCCGTCGGCGCCGGGGGCGTCCAGGGCGTGCTGGCCGAGGAAATTGAGGATGATGAAGGCGAGCAGGTGGCATGCCGCCACACCCGTGACGGCGTGCGAGGGGGACAGCGCGGCCACCAGGATACCGGCGACGGCGGGACCGGCAGCCTGTTGCAGGATGGGCCTCATGGTCCCCTCCATGCCGTTGGCCGCCAGCAGGTCCTCCCGCGGCAGAATCCTGGGCAGGATGGCCGAGTAGGCCGGGAAGAAGAAAGCCGCCCCCACGCCAAGCACGAAAGCGCCGATCACCAGGTGCCACAGCTGCAGCCAGCCCGCCAGGGCCAGCCCGCTGATGCCGGCGATGACGGCGAGGTTGGTGCCTTCGACGGCGACGATCAGGAGCCGCTGAGGCACGCGGTCCGCGGCGATCCCGCCGGCCAGGACGAATGCCACCAGCCCCACGCTGCCCGCAGTGGCAACGAGGGACAGCTCCAGCGGCCCGCCGCCGAGGTGGATGACCTGGTAGACCATGGCAACGGCCCACATTCCGGAACCGAAAATCGAAACGGCCAGCGCCGCGATCAGCACTCGGTACTCACGGTGCACAAAGGGCCGGAGGGCTCTGGGGGCGGGCATAGGGCTAGTCTAGGCCTGCTCCGCCCGGCCGTGCCGCCGCTACGGGTGGCCGCCGCCGGGCTAGGCTCTGCCCATGGGGAACAGTCCGGCCGGCACGTGGCGCCGCAGCATGGCATTCATCGGCAACAACCCGGGGCTGGCGCTGCATCCGGTAGACGGCGAGGGCGTCCACGTCCCCGGCGAGCCCGCCAGCTGCTTCGCTTCCTTCTGGATGGCCGAGTGGTCCAAGTGGGGCAGCGGAAACGCCCTGCTGGTCGCCACCCGCCAAGGCTGGCGTAGCTACGGCGCCAACGGTTACTTCGCCGAGAACCTGGCCAATGAACTGACCCGATATTTTCCGGAAGCCGCCCGCTTCCCGCTGACTGAAATCACCCACACCCAGGACGAGTTCGACGTCGAACTGGACATCGGGCGCGGCTTCCGGGCCGTGGGGCGGAAGGCGGAGCTGGAGATCAGCGGCGTCCTGGACCGCCGCCAGTTCTCGGCGCCGGATTTCCAGCTCGGTGAAAGCAGCGCCGCCCTGAGCAACGTGTACCTTCCGTGCAGCGCCGGGCGGCTGTCGGAGTTCGGGGTGGAATGGCCCGGTTCACCGGCGGTGTACCCGGGGCCCCGGGGTCCGTCGTCGTCCGCGTATATTGCCGTGGCCGAATCCTGGGTGATGTAGCGGCGTGGCCTAGTGTTAAGGGTGAGTGGCAGCCACGAGCTGTCCCCGCACGGAGCAACCACGGTTGCCATCCCTGATGGCACCGGCGGCTGTTCCCGTTCCAGGAAAGGTGACGATGGCCATGCGGAAGAACCCGGCAATGAAAATTGCACAAAAAACCGCCCACAAGGCGGTGTTCGACTCCCAAGGCAAGCCAAAGCCAGGACTGCACAGCATGCTGCTGCGGGCCGTCGAAGTCCAGCGCCCGCTGGTGCTCGCCAACCTCCGGCGGCTCCAGCGCAGGCACCCGCGAGCCACGGCCGCGCAACTGGCGGACAAGCTGGAACGCGATTACCTCTTCGCCGTGACCGGCGGCGGCGCCCTCGTGGGCGGCACGGCCGTCATTCCGGGCGTTGGCACGGTTGCTGCGCTGGGCCTTTCCGCGGCAGCCACCATCGGCTTCCTCGAAGCCACCGCACTGTACGCCACGTCCCTGGCCGAGCTGCACGGCATCCGCATGGTTGATCCCGAGAAGGCCAGCACGCTGGTCATGGCCATCATGCTGGGCGAGGAAGGGACTGCCCTCCTCGGAAGCCTCAGCGGCCAGGCCGCCGGCAGGGGCAAGGGCCCCACGGACGCCTGGGGTTCCGCGTTCGCCCGCAAGACGTCCTTCCCCGGTTTCGGCTCGGTGCGGGACCGCATCCAGCGGGCGTTCCTCCGCAGCCTGCTGCAGCGGCAGGGGACGGCGCTGCTGGGCCGGGCGCTGCCGTTCGGCGTCGGAGCCGTGGTGGGCGGCGTGGGCAACCGCGTGATGGGGCGCGCCGTCGTCGCCTCCGCCAAGGAGGCCTTTGGCCCCATGCCGGACACGATTCCCGGCGAACTGACCGCAGGGACCCCCGGCAACCCGACTCAGGGCAAGACATCCGGCAGCAGTGCCGGCGTGCCGGCCGCAATCGACTCCGCCGCGGACAACCCCGCCGGCACAAACACCCCCGGTGGGGACTCAACCTTGAAAGGCGGATTCCTTGGATCTGAACGCTGACCTGGGGGAGTCCTTCGGCTCCTGGACCATGGGGGACGACGCCGCCATGTTCCCGCTTATCACCAGCGCCAGCGTGGCCTGCGGCCTGCACGCCGGGGACCCCGTCACCATGCTGGACACCTGCCGGGCGGCCTTTGAACTGGACGTCCGCGTGGGTGCCCACGTCGGGTACCCGGATCTTGCAGGCTTTGGCCTCCGGTCCATCGACATGACCTTCGACGACCTCTTCGGGGCGGTGCTGTACCAGCTCGGCGCGCTCGACGGCGTGGCGCACGCCGTCGGGGCATCCGTGGACTTCGTGAAGGCCCACGGCGCGCTCTACGACCGCACTGTGTATGACGCCGAACAGGCCTCCGCCGTCACCGCCGCCATCCAGGCGTACGATCCCGGGCTGCCCATCCTGGGCCAGCAGGGGTCCGCGCTCCTGTCCTTCGCTGCGGAGGCAGGCCACCCCGTGTTCCACGAGGCCTTCGCCGACCGCGCCTACCTGCCGGACGGAACACTGGTGCCGCGCTCCGAAGACGGTGCGCTGCTGCAGGACGCCAGGGAGGTGGCCGAACGCGCGGTCCGGCTTGCCATCCATGGCGAAGTGGAGGCCGTGGACGGCTCCGTGATCAGGCTCCAGCCCCACTCGCTGTGCCTGCAGGGCGGCACCCCCGGCTCCGTCGAGACGGCAACGGCCGTCCGGAAGGCGCTGGAAGCAGCCGGCGTGGAGCTGGAACCCTTCGCCTAGCCGAAGGCCAGGTGCGCAACCGTGAAAATGGCCGCGCCGGCCAAGGCGCCCACCACCGTGCCGTTGATCCGGATGAACTGCAGGTCCTTGCCCACCTGGAGCTCAATCTTCCGTGAGGTCTCCTCGGCATCCCAGCGGGCCACGGTCTCGGTGATGACACCGGCGATGTCCGAGCGGTAGGTCCTCACGAGGTAGCCTGCAGCGTCGCCGATCCACGCGTTGACCTTGCCTGCCAGTTCGGGGTCCACCACCAGCCGGGTGCCGAAGTCGTGCACGGCCGCCTTGAACTTGAGGGTCAGTTCGCTGTGCGGATCGTCGACGGCGCCGAGCAGCGCCGCCTTGATGGTGCCCCACGTGCGGGATGCCAGCTCGCGCACCTCGGGGTCGCCCAGCACCTGGGCCTTGATGCCTTCGGCCCGGGCGATCATCACGGGGTCATGCTGGAGGTCCTTTGCCAGCTCGGTCAGGTACGTGTCGATGGACTGCCGGACCTGGTGCTGCGGATCGGCCTGGACCGCCTTGGTGAATTTGAGGATCTCCACGTAGACCTTGTCTCCTACCAGCCCGTCCACGAACTGCGGGACCCACTGCGGGGACCGGTCCGAAACCAGCCTGCTGACTGTCTCGTGGTTGTCCCTGACCCAGTCAACCGTCCTGTCCACCAGCAGGTCCACCAGCGTGTGGTGGTGACCGTCGGCGAAGATCCGCTCGGCGAGCCTGCCCACCGGCGGCCCCCACGGCGGAGCGAGCAGGTGCTTGCGGACCATGCTCTCAATCACTGCCTGGACATCGTCGTCGTTCAACACCTTGAACGCGCCGCGGATCACGGCGGCACCTTCCTTGGCCACGCGCTCGGGACCGCCGGGACCGGACAGCCAGGCGCCCACCTTCCGGGCGATGTCCACGGAGGCGAGCTTTTCCTGGACCACCTGTTCGGACAGGAAGTTGGTTTCCACGAACTCGCCCAGCGACGCGCCGATCTGGTCCTTGCGGCGCGGGATGATGGCGGTGTGCGGGATCTTGATGCCCATGGGGTACTTGAACAGGGCCGTTACGGCGAACCAGTCTGCCAGGGCGCCCACCATGCCGCCCTCCGCCGCGGCCCGCACGTACTCCAGCCACGGGTACTGCTTCTGCAGGGCGAAGGCAAAGACGAAAATCACTGCCATCACGATCAGCAGTCCCAGCGCCAGCAGCTTCATCTTGCGCAGCGCAGCGGCTTTTTCGGCGTCACCGCCCAGCCCGGGATCGACGACGGCGGCACCGCTAGCGGGTGGGCCCGCATGCGCCGGGCGCGTTGCGGCGGGACGGGTGGTTTGTTCACTGTTCACCTGCATGTGCCCAGCCTAGCCCCGCATCCGTGGCGGGTCTCCGCTAACGTGTCACCATGACTACCGACGAGTCCGCGTCCACCCGGCCGCTGGTCTACGCCCACCGCGGTTCCAGCGCCGCCTTCGCGGAGCACACCCGGGCTGCTTACCTCCAGGCCATTGCGGACGGCGCCGACGGGGTGGAATGCGACGTCCACCTCAGCCGGGACCAGCACGTTGTCCTGCTGCATGACGCGAACCTGGACCGCACCTCGGACGGAACCGGGCCCGTGGCCGACCGGACCCTCGATGAACTGCGGCAACTGGATTTTTCCTCGTGGAAAGGCGCCCGGATACCGCTCGAGTACGGCGGGAAGTTTGATCAGCTGCTGACGCTGCCGGATCTGCTGGACATCCTCCGGGCGGCGGGCCGGGAAATCGGGCTCGCCATTGAACTCAAACATCCGAGCCCCTACCTGCTGGCGCTGGAGGACCGGGTGCTCGAGGTGCTCGCCTCCGAGGGCTGGGATCCGCAGACGTCCAAGGTGGACAACGTCAGTGTCTCCTTCATGAGCTTCAGCCCGGACTCCGTGAAGCACCTGCTCGCGACCGTTCCCGCCGAGTCCATCTGCCAGCTGGTGGACGACATCACCGTGGACGAAGTCCGCGAGGAACTGGGCCTGGGCCTCATAACAGGCGGGGCCGTAGCGAACGTCATGCGGGCGGCACAGGCGGAAGGCGAGCGGATCCTGGACGACTGCGAAGTCAGGCTGGCCGGACCGGGCATCGACTATGTCCGCCGGCACGCCCGTGCCGTCCGCCGATGGCTGGGATCCGGCCGCAGGTTCAGGGTGTGGACCGTGGACTCGGAACAGGACGTGCGGCTGTGCCAGGAGCTGGGGATCCACGAGATCACCACCAACCGGCCGGCACAGGTGCTGGCCCAGCTCTCGGAAAGCAGCCACACCGTCAGCTGAACCGGCGGTTACCGGAGCATGCGCGGCTGTGGTTGCATGGATCCATGCCATTCACCTGGTCCGGCCGGGCCACCCAGACCCTCTCAGCGGCTGCCATGAGCGCACTCCTGCTGACGAGCGCCATGAAGCACTTCCGCGACCCCGCGTTCTTCCACCAGGTGGTTCCCGATTTCCTGTGCCGCCGCGAGGACTCCGGCGACCGGCCCAACGGCCCGTTCGCCGTTATGACCCGCGATGAATGGGTGGCGCTCAGCGGCCTGCTCGAGGCGGGTGCCGCCGTCGGAATCCTGATTCCGGCCACCCGCAAAACCGCCGCTTGCGCCGTCACCGCAATGTTCACGGTGTTCCTTGCCGGACATGCCGATGCCCTGCGCCGCGCCTACGGTCCGGCCGGAACGCCCGGGCAGCGGAAGGTGCACACGGCGCGGTTCCCGCTGCAGGTACCGCTGATCCTCTGGGCCTGGAGCCTGCGGAAGCCGGCCCTGGGGTGGCCTGCCGCGGGACGTGTTACCGGCCTCTGGCCATGAAGCTGCTGCAGTCCCCGGCCGTGCGTGTGGGCCTCTCCATCAGCATCGCCACCGGGCTGTACGGGATATCCTTCGGGGCGCTCGGCGTCACGTCCGGGCTGGACTTCTGGCAGACCATGGCGCTGAGCCTGCTGCTCTTCAGCGGCGGCTCGCAGTTCGCATTCATCGGCGTGGTGGCCGGCGGCGGGTCCGGGGCCGCTGCCATGGGCGCTGCCACGCTCCTGGGCATGCGCAACGGCATCTACGGCATGCAGCTCAACGCGCTGCTGCAGCCGCGCGGGTGGCGCAAGTTTGCCGCCGCCCATGTCACCATCGACGAATCAACGGCCACGAGCACCGGGCAGACCGATCCTGGCGAGCAGAAGCGGGGATTCTGGACCGCGGGGATCGGCATCTTTGTGCTCTGGAACGTGTTCACTGCCGTCGGGGCGCTTGCGGGCAGCGCGTTGGGGGACCCCAAGCAGTGGGGGCTCGACGGCGCTGCGGTGGCTGCCTTCCTCGGCCTGCTGTGGCCGCGGCTCAAAGGCCGCGAGCCGGTGGCCATCGCCGTGGTGTGCGCGCTGGCCACCGTCCTCGCCGTGCCGTTCGTGCCCGGCGGCGTTCCCATCCTGATCGCCGCGGTGGTGGCGGCCGCGATCGGCTGGTTCAGCCACGGCCGCAGCGACGAAGGCCTGGAGCCCGATGTGGACCCCTATGCCGAGCACCATCACCCGCACAACGATCCCCATTTGAGTCATCCCCGCCCCGGTGTTCCCCGTTCCGGAGACGACGCAAAATGAACCTTTGGATGTGGCTATTGCTTGCCTGCCTCCTTGGCTACGCCTGGAAACTCCTGGGCTATCTGGTCCCGGCCAGCCTGCTTCGCAACCCGCGCATGTCCCGGATCGCGGGCACCATGACCATCGGCCTGCTCGCTTCGCTCACCATCGTGAACGCGGTGGCATCCGGCCAGGCGCTGGCCTTCGACGCCCGGATGGGCGCCCTGGCCGCGGCAGGAATCGCGTTGTGGTTCCGGGCTCCGTTCCTTGTGGTGGTCCTGGCCGGGGCGGGAGCGGCCGCCGGGCTGCGGCTGCTGGGCTGGAGCTGATACGGCCGTATATGGCGGACCCGGAATCAACGCTGCGTTCCGCCGCAGCGGGGGCCGGCAAGGATGGCGACGGCCATTAGGCCCTAGTGGCATTGAACCTGCTGTGGGAGTATTCGAACATGAGCGAAGAACAAGCGCCCGTAGTTCCTGCTGCCAACAAAGACCCTCAAACAAGGCCATATGTGCCGTCGGCCGGGTCCGAATCCACCCGTGAGATGCGCGAGATGTCCCGCCGCCGCAGGGACGCTGAGGAGAAGCTCCAGCAGCACCTGCAGGAAGCGGATCAGCTGCACGAGGCCCACGTGCAGGCCCATCTGAAGGAATCAGCCGCCAAGGATGAATCAGGCAGTGAGGACTCCCGCGGCGACGATGCGGAAGCGGCGGCTTCTCCACCCGGGGACGCCGCGCCGGAGCCCGGGGAGAAGCCGGCCGACTAGCCGAGCTGGTGTCCTCCACCCGGCAGCCGCGGTGAGCGGGGGGTGCGCTTTGGCGCTGGGCAAGGACGAGGATGAGCAGCGGCTTCGGTTCGAAGAGATGCTCCGGAATGCCGAGTTGGGGATTGAAGAACTGTGGCTGAGGTATTTCAGCATCGGCGGCATCGCAGGACAGTTTGAGGTCGAGGCGTACATCCACGGCGCCATCGCGCTGCAGTCCCTGCAGCGGGACATCCTGGCCCACGCCCTGAATGAGCGGCTGGACGAGATCAATGCACCCGACGGCAGGGCGCCTTACAGCCGCGGCTCAGAAGACGCCGGCCGGGTGCACGAGGACCGGCAGCACGAAGACACGGACCGGCCGGAGGATGAATCAGGGCAGGACGATTGAATCGAATGCCGTCCCGGGCAGCGGCGACTGGGGAGGCAAAGCCCGGTGCGGCCGTTCGGTGCGGATGGCGTCCTCCACCAGCGCCACGGGACGCCGCCAGGCGTCCGACCCGGGTTCCATGGTGTCCACCACTCCGATCAGCATGGCCAGCAGGCGGATCACGTCGGTCATGGAGATGTCTGTGCGCAGGGTTCCCTGACCCTGGCCGCGGCCCAGCAGGACAGCCACGGACTCAAAGAGGCTGCCGGTGATTCCGGTCAGCAGGCCGCGGCGGCCGGCAACGGCTCCGAGCAGGTTGGCATCCTCGCTGGCGGCCGCCATCAGCGCATCGATCACGCGGAAGAGTCCCGCGGCGGCGTCAGGTCCGGCCAGGGCGTCGTCGATCACCGGGTCCACCATGAGGCGGAGCTGACGGTTGAGCGCGGCGAGTACCAGCTGCTCCTTGTCCGCGAAGTTCCGGAAGAGGGTGGCGGGCCCAACGCCGGCTGTGACGGCGATGGTCTGCAGCGGCACTTCCGGACCGTACTCACGGAAGCACTTGCGGGCGGACGTAATGATCTTGTCCACGTTGCGCGCAGCATCCGCACGGAGGGGCTTGCGTTCCACTGCGAGGTTCATTTTTCAAGGTTAGCAACGCTGCGCCTGAGCGCCCGGGTTACTGATTGGTAGCGGTGAATGTACTCGTATGTGACGTATGTATCGACCATTTCCGCTGTGGCAGACTGGGTCCATGTTGCTTGCATTCTCAGTTGCACCGTCCGGTCAGCCCGCCCATCCGGCCGGGGATTCGGCCGCCCCGGCCAGCGGTGCGTCCGCTGACGCTTCCGTTCACGACGCCGTCGCTGCCGCCGTCAAAATCGTCCGGGACTCCGGACTGCCCAACCACACGGATTCCATGTTCACCACCATCGAGGGTGAGTGGGACGAAGTGTTCGCCGTCGTCAAGCAGGCAACTGAAGCCGTGGGCCGCTTCGGCAGCCGCGTCTCGCTGGTCATCAAGGCCGACATCCGCCCCGGGTATTCCGGTGAACTCACCGGCAAAGTGGAGCGGCTGGAAAACGCCATCACCAACGTCCCAGGCTAGTACAGCCGGTTACCGCTCCCGCGCTGCCGGGCGAGGGGCTTCCCGTGAGGCTTCCCACGGAGGAGCGGCAACTGCCAGACTGGGCCCCATGATTGAGCACAAGCCAGAACCCCAGTGGGTGGCCGTCGAAGAGTTCCTGTCCGACGTCGTGGTCCGCCCCGGCAGCCCGCTAAAGCGGGCGGTAGCGTCCGCCCTCGAGGCCGGGATGCCGCCCATCGAAGTGGCGCCCAACGCCGGGAAGCTGCTCAAGCTGCTCGTGCAGCTATCAGGCGCCCGGCGGGTCCTGGAGATCGGCACGCTGGCCGGCTTCAGCACCATCTGGATGGCACAGGGACTGCCCGACGACGGCGAGCTGGTCACGTGCGAATACCTCCCCAAACATGCCCTGGTGGCACGCGCGAACGTTGACGCTGCGGGCGTCGGGCACAAAGTGGACATCCGCGTGGGAGCCGCGCTGGACACGCTCCCGCAGCTTCTGGATGACGGCCGCGGACCCTTCGATTTTGTGTTCATTGATGCGGACAAGGAAAACAACCCGCACTACCTCGACTGGGCCGTCAGGCTGGGCCGGCCGGGCACCGCCATCGTGATGGACAACGTGGTGTGGGAGGGTGCGCTGCTCGATCCGTCCATGGACGAGATCAACGCGCCGGGAATCATCAGCGCCCTGGAAATGATGGGGGAGGATCCGCGCCTTGACGGGACGGTCATGCAGACCGTGGGGTCAAAGGGCTGGGACGGCTTCGCGCTGGCCGTGGTGCGCTGAAGTCACGGAGGGGCGCCGGCAGTTTCCGCCCTGGGAGAAGCGGACCCCTCCAGATGGTAAGTATGCTTAGAATAAGCTAATGCCGGACGGACCCGTCCCGCTTCGCCTGCAGTGGAGGAAGAAATGAAGGCTTCACCGACCCTCGCCACCAATCTCCAGATGGTCCTTACGGACCTGATCGAACTTCACGTCCAAGGCAAACAGGCGCACTGGAACATCGTGGGAACCAACTTCCGCGACCTCCACCTCCAGCTCGACGAAATCGTCACCAGCGTCCGCCTGTTTGCGGACGAGACGGCTGAGCGGATGCGCGCACTGCACGCACTGCCCGACGGCCGCAGCACCACGGTGTCCTCGGACACCCGGCTCGAACAGTTCCCCGGGGGGCTCACGTCCACCAAGGACGCCGTCAAGCTGATTACGGCTCGGCTGGAGCGCACCGTGAAGACCATGCGCGACGTTCACGACGAGGTCGACGAGGAAGATCCCACCAGCGCCGACCTCCTTCACGCCGGTATTGCCCGCCTGGAGCAGTTGGCCTGGATGGTGAACGCCGAAACCATGACTCCGGCGGCTTCCGTCACGGCTCCGGACGAAGACTGAAACCCCAACGGCAAGCGGAATGGAATCCGACAGGCATGATTCCGGCGGGCCTGGCCGGGACGGCGGCCTAACGGGCCGGAGCCACGTTCCGGCGGGACCGCAGGCGGTGCGGATCAGTTCCACGCCGGACCAACTCGGCGCCATGGCACCGTTGCTTGGTTCAGTGCGCGAAGCCGTGGGGGATGTCCCGGCGCTGCTGGCCCTGGCGCGGGACCTCGGACGGACAGCGCCCCGGCCGGGCGAGGGCAGCACCGCCCGGCTGTGGGAACT
The DNA here is from genome assembly GCF_040683875.1 of Arthrobacter sp. NPDC093128. NCBI lineage: Bacteria > Bacillati > Actinomycetota > Actinomycetes > Micrococcales > Micrococcaceae > Arthrobacter > Arthrobacter sp. NPDC093128. The sequence continues at coordinate 139,897 of NZ_JBFBEY010000007.1, read as the reverse complement.
GCTGGCATCGGTGACCGCCGTGGACGTGGCGGCCGGCCGGGCGCTCGAACCGCACCTTGACGCCGTGGCCATTCTGTCCCAGGCCGGTGCCCTGGTACCTGACGCTGCGGACGCAGCCTGGGGCGTGTTTGCCGCCGAGGGCCCGGGCCTGCGGCTCGAAGCAGTGGCGGACGGCGCCGGGGCGTACGTCCTGAACGGTTCCAAGCCGTGGTGCTCGCTGGCTGCCCAACTGGATGGCGCCGTCGTGACCGCGCATGTTGCCCGCGAAGGCGGCGGTAGCGCGGAACCCGCGGCGGGAACCACGGGAACGGAGTCGGGCGGCAGGGCGGCCTACGCCGTCAGCCTGGACGCCCCGGGGGTTTCCTGCGATACCCCGCAGTGGACCAGCCGGGGCCTGCGCGAAATCCCCAGCGGCACGGTGCACTTCGACGGGGTCAGCGCCATTCCGGTGGGTGGACCGGGGTGGTACTTCCAGCGTCCCGGTTTCGCCTGGGGCGGCATGGGCGTTGCGGCCTGCTGGTTCGGCGGGGCCGTGGCCGTGGCACGTGACTTCAGCTCCGCACTGGCGGCTGCCGCGTACAAGGGGCGGGAACCGGACCAGATCGCGTTGGCCCATCTGGGCGAAACTGACAGGATCATCACGTCCCTTTCCGGCTACCTCGCGCGGACGGCGGAGCGGATCGACTCCGGCGGACTGTCCGGCTCCGGTGCGTGGAGCGAAGCCCTGCGCGTCCGCGGGACAGTTGCCGCCGCCGTCGAACGCGTCCAGGCCCTGGTGGCGCAGAACCTGGGGCCGGGCCCCCTGGCCTTCAACGACGCGTACGGAAAACGCATGGCGGACCTGTCGCTCTACATCCGCCAGCACCATGCAATGCGGGACGACGCCCAGCTGGGCGCCCTGACACTGAAAGGGGACCGGTCATGGTGACCTTCTCGCACGCGGATGCCGGCACGGCCGAGTCTGAGTGGGAGGCCAGCGGACTGGCCGTCCTCCCGGAGCTTCCCCTCGACGCGGGCGAACTCGCGGCCATGACCTTCATTGTGCTGGCGGCGCATCCGGACGATGAAACCCTGGGCGCCGGCGGATTCCTGTCCCGGCTGCACGCTGCCGGTGCGGCAGTGGACGTCCTGCTGTGCACTGCGGGGGAGGCGTCGCACCCGGAGTCGCGGACGACGACGCCGGAACAGCTTGCCGCCGTCAGGCTCGGTGAGTTCGGGGCGGCCGTGTCCGGATTGGTACCGGCCGCTTCCTGGCGGTTCCTGCACCTCGCGGACGGGCAGCTTGCCGCCGACCGTCACCGGATCACCGCGGCCGTGCGGGAGGCGATCGCAGCTTCAGGACGCCCGGCGAACCAGGTGGCCATCGTGGCGCCCTACCGCGCCGACGGCCACGCGGACCACGACGCCCTGGGGTCGGTGGCCGCGGAAGTGGCGGCGGAAGATGGCCACGGACTGCTGGAGTACCCTGTCTGGTACTGGCTGTGGGCGTCCCCTGCGGACAAGGCCTGGCAGTCATGGGTCCGCGTGCCGCTGACGCCGGACCAGCAAAGGGCCAAGGCAGCTGCCATGCGCGCCCATGCCTCGCAGACACAACCGCTGTCCCGGCAGCCCGGCGACGAGGCGCTCCTTTCCGGGGCCTTCCTGGAGCACTTTTCCCGGCCCTGGGAAACGTTCGCCTGGCACGGACCCGCGGGCGGAACCAACAGCGCGGGTGACGCCGAACGGATTTTTGACGCCGTGCACGGCGGGACCGCCGACCCGTGGAGCTACACCAGCAGCTGGTATGAACGGCGCAAACGGGCGCTCACCCTCGCCATCCTGCCTGAGGCCGAATACGGTGCCGGGCTGGAAATCGGCTGTTCCATCGGGACGCTCAGCGTGGAACTCGCTGCCCGTTGCGGGGAGTTCGTGGCGGTTGACGCGAGCAGCGCCGCCCTGGTCCGGGCCGCGGAACGGCTGTCCGGCCATGCGTCCGCGCAGACCCTCCACCTCACCGTTCCGCAGCAGTGGCCCGGGGGCACGTTCGACCTGGTGGCAGTATCGGAGGTGGGCTATTACCTGGCGCCCGGCGAACTGGCCGAGCTGTTCACCCGGGTGGAAGCGTCGACGAACCCCGGAGGAACTCTGGTCCTCTGCCACTGGCGGCACCCGGTCGCAGGCTGGGAGCTCGATGGCGACGCGGTCCACGCTATGGCACGCCGGCAGCTCCGCTGGCCCACCAAGGGCTTTTACCGTGAGAAGGACTTCGTCCTGGAAGTGCTCGTGGCCCCGGAGAAGGGCCCGGCTGTGGCCGGGGATCCCGGCCACGGCTCCGGAAGCCCGCTGGGATGACCGGGCCCGTGCAGGACTGCCCGCAGGCATCACCACAGCCACCTGCCGGGCAGGGCATCAGCCGGGTGGCGGTGGTGATGCCGGCCCACAACGAGGACCAGCACATCGGCCGGGCCCTGTCCTCGCTGCGGGCCGCCGCCGACGCGTTGCAGCGGGAGCATCCCGGCGTGCGGGTCACCGTCACTGTGGTGCTGGACAGCTGCACGGACCGTTCCGCGGAAATCACTGCAGCGTACGTCCTTTCCGACGCGCGCTTCGCGGCCGTTGACGTCCGGCTGCGCAGCACCGGGTCGAGCCGCGTGGCCGGGGTCAGGGCCGCGCTGGCCCCCGCTGATCCCGAGGCAAGGCGTACTTGGCTGGCCAATACCGACGCCGACTCCGCGGTGCCGGAGAACTGGCTCCTGCGCCAGGTGGAACTGGCCGATGCCGGGGCAGACGCCGTCCTGGGTTCCGTGCAACCGGATCCTGCCGGCATGGACCCGGTGATCCTTCGCCGCTGGCTGGAGCGGCACCCGTTCCTGGAGGACCACCCGCACATCTACGGCGCCAACTTTGGCGTCCGGGCGTCCTGCTACCTCGCCGCCGGCGGATTTCCCAGGCTGCACGTGCACGAGGACCGGGCGCTGGTGGAAAGGCTGCGCCGGCGCGCCTTCGCCGTGGTGGCAACGGACACGATCCGGGTTCTGACGTCCGGGCGCACGCATGCCCGCGCACCGCAGGGGTTCGCCGCCTACCTCCGGGCACTCGGAAGGGAACGTCCCGCCGCAGCCGGGCTCCGGCCGCCCGCCTAGCGCACTAGCTCTATCCGGGCCACTGCTGTCATGGTTGATCATGGCACCACGGCCGTCCGTTGTTCAGCGCAAGCGCCGCAGGCTCGCAGCGGTGGTACTCGCGGTGACCGCCGCCGTCGCCGCGGTGGTCCTCGCCGTGTTCCTGGCTGGTGCTCCGCAAGGGGGCGCCCCGCTAACCGGGCCGACTCCGTCCGGCACCTCGCCCTCCGCCACCTCGCCCTCCGCCGCCTCGCCCTCCGCCACACTGTCCGGAGAGCCGACGTCGCCGTCGTCGCCGTCGCCGCCGCCGTCGGAAAGCCAGCCGCCGGAAGCCTCGGAAAATCCCGGAGAAGCACCGTCGCCGCCTCCCGTGGCACCGGGGCCCACTCCGCCGCCGGCTACGTTCCCGGCCGGCCTGGTCGGCACTGACGTGGAAGTGGTTCCCGGTGCCGGCCCGTCGGTTGCGCTGACGTTCGACGCCGGCGGCAACTCAGCGGGCCTTCCCGCCATCCTGGACACACTGGCCGGCGCCGGGATCCGCGGGACGTTCTTCCTGACGGGTTCATGGGCCACTGCAAACCCCACCGGGGTGGCCGCCATCGTGGCGGGCGGCCATCGGGTGGGCAACCACTCCCAGACTCACCCGAGCTTCACCGGCCTGTCCGATTCCGCGATCGGGGATCAGCTCCTCGGGGCAGAGCAGGCAATCCAGGCCGCAGGGGCGGATCCCCGGCCGCTTTTCCGGTTCCCGTTCGGTGCCCGCGACGCCCGCACCGTCGCCGCCGTCAACAATCTGGGCTATGTTCCGGTGCGCTGATCCGTGGACACGCTCGGCTGGAAAGGTACCGGCGGGGGAGTCACAGCTCAGCAGGTGGCTGACCGGGCGCTCTCCGCCCTGCAACCCGGGGAAATCGTCCTGATGCACATCGGGTCCAATCCGGATGACGGCTCAACCCTGGACGCGGACGCCCTCCCGCAAATGATCGACCGGATGCGCCAGGCCGGCTACGGCTTCATCACCCTGGACAGCCTGCTGGCGGGATAGCCGGCCGCTGTCCGCGTGACACCTGCAGGCCTCAGGAAACGTGCAAAACTGCAGCTCCGGTGATGCGGTCCTCCGCGAGGTCCTGGAGGGCCTGCCCTGCCGCCTCCATCCGGTAGGGCACGGTGGTGGGGCGCAGCGGAATTTCCGCCGCGACGCGGAGGAACTCTTCGCCGTCGGTCCTGGTATTTGCGGTGACGCTGCGCAGTTGGCGTTCCTGGAACAGCTCGGACCCGTAGTGCAGCGGCGGAATGTCGCTCAGGTGGATTCCTGCGACGGCCAACGTGCCCCCGCGGTCCAGGGCGCGCAGCGCCTGCGGCACCAGCCAGCCTGCTGGCGCGAACAGGATGGCCGAGTCGAGCGGCACGGGTGGTTCGTCGTCGGTGTCTCCGGCGAAAACTGCCCCGAGCTCCAGGGCCAGGCGGCGGGCTTCCTTCGAGCGGGTCATGACGTACACGCTGGCTCCGCGGTGGATGGCCACCTGGGCGGCCAGGTGCGCCGAGCCGCCGAAGCCGTAGATGCCGAGGCGGCCGCCGTCCGGAACCTCGGCCCGGTTCAACGCCCGGTAGCCGATGATGCCCGCGCAGAGCAGCGGCGCGGCCTGCTCGTCCGAAAAAGCTTCCGGTATCCGGTAGGCGTAGTCCTCATTGACCGTCACCCGGTCCGCGTAGCCGCCGTCCCGGTCCCACCCTGTGAAAATGGGTGACAGGCAGAGGTTCTCCTCCGAGCGTTGGCAGAAGCGGCAGCGGCCGCAGGTGCCGCCCAGCCAGGCCACCCCCACGCGTTCCCCGATCCGGAACCTCGCGGCGCCGTCGCCGAGCGCCACCACTTCCCCCACTACTTCATGGCCGGGAATAATCCCTGGCAGGCGGGGCGGGAGGTCGCCTTCGGCCAGGTGAAGGTCCGTGCGGCACACTCCGCACACGTGCACGGAAAGCAAGACCTCGCCTGGCCCGGGGCTGGGATCGGGGCGTTCACCGAACACCAGCGGATGCCCGGCCACGGGACCCGGTCTGCCCACCCACCACGCACGCACTGCACACTTCCTGTTCTGTCTCCCTGCCTCTCCGGGGGCCGGGAAGCAAACCGTTATCCCTGAACGCGCATCACCGAGTGATCAGCACATTGCAAAGTGCCCGCTCCAACGCCGAGGACACCGTGCTTCCCGGGTGGCCCTCCCGGTGATGCGCTCCCAGCACCAGGACGTCAGCCTGGGCGGCAGCGGCCAGGAGTTCCTTTGAGACCGGGTGCTTCTCCAACAGGATGCCCTCCACCGGCACGTCGGGAGCGAGTCCCCGGGCTTGTTCCACCGCCAGGTCCAGCAACTCCTTGCCGTGCAGCGGTGCGTGCCGCCCGTGCGCTGCGTGGCCGTGCTCCCCGGCCACATGGATCAGCTGCAGCGGTACGTTCAACACCGCTGCCATGCGGGCCGCGTCCGCCACCACAGCCTGGTTCCGGGGTTTTTCGTCGATTCCGGCAGCTATCGGCTGGCCGGGACGGCCCGGGTAGCGGACCACCATCAGGGGGCAAGGCGCGTGGACGGCCAGGTCGAGGCAGGCCGAACCGACGAGCTGGCCCAGCAGCCGGCCCATGCCACGGTGCCCGATGGCGAGGACGCTCGCTCCTTCTGCGGCCGGCCGGAGAACCTGGCTGGGAAGGCCCGGCTCGATGACGCCGTCGATATCCAGTACGGCGCCGAGCTCGGCCGAAACCGACCGGGCGAGGTCCAGGCCTTCCGCCAGGGTGGCCTCGGCAGCATGGCGCAGGCCACTGCCCGAAATCCCTTTGACCGGGCCCAGATTCTTGGTGAAGACAGGCCACACCCACGCATGGATGACTTTCAGCTTCCGATTCGTGGCGGCGGCGTACCCGGCGGCCCAGCGGACTGCAAGCTCGGACGGCTCGGACCCGTCGTAGCCCACCACGATAGGTCCGTCCGGATTTCCTGCTGTAGCCGGCATGGAACCTCCCCTCCTAGGCGGTGCCGGGGCAATGTCCACTCAGTAGAGAACGGGCCGGCAGTTTGCGCTAGGGGCTTTGGTCCCGGCTTTAGCCCCGGCGGTCCGGTTTTCGGTGATCCTGCTCCCGGTCTTCCTGCTCCCGGCGCTCGCGGTCGTGGCGTTCGCGCAGGTCGCGGCCCCGCCGGATGTCCTCTTCCTCCCGGACCTGCAATTTGTCGCTCTGCTTGGTGTCGCGCGGCGGCAACTGGATGGTCTCCTCGGCCTCGATGCCGGCCTGGAGTTGGCGGCCACGCTCCATCTCGGCGTCGAACTCGGCACCGAAAAGCAGGGACATGTTCAGGATCCAGAGCCACAGCAGCATCACAATAACGCCGCCGATCGCGCCGTAGGTCTTGTTGTAGCTGCCGAAATTGGCCACGTAGAAACCGAAGCCCAGGGAAGCGAGCACGAAAATCATCAGGGCGATAAAGGAGCCAAGGCTCATCCAGCGGAATTTGGGCTGCTTTACGTTGGGTGTGGCGTAGTAGAGGACGGCGATGACGGCGATGACCAGCAGCACCACCACCGGCCATTTGAGGATGTTCCAGGCCGTCAGGAAGACCCCGCCCACGCCGATCGCATTTCCGACTGCCTCGGCGACGGGGCCGCTGAGCACCAGCATGGCCGCCGTCAGCGCCACAATGATCACGGCGGTGAGGGTGACTGCCAGCATGGCGCCCCGCAGCTTGATGAAGGGGCGGCCCTCGTCCACTTCGTAAATGCGGTTCATCGCCCGGCCGAAGGCTCCGACGTAGCCGGAGGCGGACCAGAGTGCCGTCAGGATACCGAGAATCAGGGTGAAGCCGGCGGTGGATGAGCTGGCCAGCTCCTGGATGGGCTGCTTGATGACGTCCAGCGCGGCACCGGGGGCAATGCCCTGGACGATCTCCAGCATCGCCTCCGTGGTCTTCTCGGCCTGGCCAAAGATGCCGAGCAGCGAAACGAGGGCCAGGAGCGCCGGGAACAAGGACAGCACGCCATAGTAGGTCAGGGCGGCGGCAAGGTCTCCGCACTGGTCCTTGGTGAATTCCCGGAAAGTCTTCTTGGCGATGTACTTCCAGGAGGGCTTGGAAACGTCGGTGGGGCTGTCCGGTTTGCGGGAATCGTCCGGGGCCGGTGCCGTCCGTGCCTTTGCCGTGCTGCTTTCATCGGTTTCAGCGTCGGCGTTGGCGCTGGCTGCGTTGGCGGGGTTCTTAGCCATGGGAAATTTCCTCACATCTGCCGGTCAGGCCCGCCCCGCGGAACGGCGGGGCAGGCCTGACACGTATCGGCGTAGTTACGCCTGCTGGACGTTGTCCTTGGCGTCCGCGGCGCGGTACTTCACGTCGTCGACGGCGGTCTGGCCTTCGGCCTTGACGTGGTCAGTGGCTTCCGCGGCAGTGGCCTTGACGTTTTCCATGGCGTCCTGCGCGGGTGCCTTCAGGCCTTCGGCGATGTCCTTGGCGGCTTCGGTCAGTTCAGTAGTGAGCGGCTCGGCTTTTACTTTGAGCGCCTCGGCGGCTTCACGTTCCTTCTCACTGGCGGGGATCAGGGACGACAACAACATGCCGGCGCCGAACGCTATCAGCCCGGCGGCCAGCGGGTTGCCCTGGGTCTTGGCCTTGACCTGGTGCGGCGCGTCGCCGATCGCCGCGCCGGCATCGGAAAGGTGCGCGCCGGCGCTGCCGGTGCCTGAGTGGGCCGCTGAATGGACCCGGTCGGTGGTGTGCTCAGCTGCTCCCATGACTTTCTCCTTCACGCCGAACACGGCGTCCTTAACTTTGTCCGTCTGCCGCTGGACTATGTGCGACGGGGTGACCTTGTCCGCCACGGCGTCGACGTTGGTGCCGAGCCGTGCACGGGTTGCTTCGATGTCGGCGCGGATGGCGTCCGGGTTTTCAGTCATCGTCTGTACCTTGCTCTAGTGGCTGGGTTTGAGGGTGGGCGGTATTTCCTGGAGCGTCTCCGCGGTCTGGGGCATGCCCTTGATCGCGTTGAGCTGCTTCCGGCCGACGGCGGCCAGGACTGCGGCGATGACGCCCCAGATCACGGCGAGGACGACGGCGGACCAGCCCAGCCCCATCACCGTTCCCAGCGCCCACCAGAGCGCCAGGGACAGGAACAGGAGCACGAAGTGGCCGGCCACACCGGCGCCGGCCAGCATCCCGCCGCCCTTCCCCGCACGGGTGGCCGACTGCTTCAGCTCTGCTTTGGCGAGTTCCACCTCCTGGCGCATCAGCGTGGAGATGTCCCGGGTCACGTCGCCGAGCAGGTCACCGAGGGACGTCGTCTCCGCCTTCGCATGCGACTCCGAGGCAGATGGTTCCGGAAACTGGCTACTCATCGCTGACCGCCACGGAGGGGATCGTCACGGTACGGGTCGTCTTCCGCGCGGTCTTCAGACAGCGGGGACTCCGCGACACGATCGACGGCGAGGGGATCGTCCGCCCACTGGTCCTGCGGCGTTCCTTCGTCCGCCAGCGGGTTGGGCGGATAGGTGTCCGCCTGATAGTCGTCGTCGGCGGCGTAGTTGGTGCCCGCCGCATCCGTGTACGCTCCTGTACCGGCATAAGTTCCGGCACCCACTCCCGCGCCGGCCATGCCTGCCGTGGTGACGTTCGGAGCCGGCATCTGTACCGGCGGCGGCGGAACCGCCATGCCCGTATCGGGAACATAGGAACCGGGGGCGCCGGTACCGGGCACACTGGATATCGGCGCACGTGCGGCATGTCCGCCCGCAACACCGCCAGCGGAGCCCGGGGCACCCTCGCTGAGGCTGCGGGTCAGCCGGCCAGCCAGGATTCCCGCGCCGGCGGCCAGCAGCAGGAACGTGCCCGGGCGCTGCCGTGCGAAGGTCTTCACCTCGTTGAGCAGCGAGCCAGGGTCCCTGCCTTCCAGCCACGACGCCACGGAGGCGGACCGGTCGGCTGCCTGACGGATCAGGTCGGTAGCCACGCCGGGCTGCTCGGACGCGTCGGCCATGGTGCGCAGTTCGCCGGAAATGGAATGAAGGCCATGGGCTACTTTCTGCTGCTGCGCCCCGGCCTGGTCGGTGAGGTCCGTCTTGGCCTGGTAAAGCAGGTCCTTGGCATTGGCTTTAACCTCGCCTGCCACATTGGCGGCCTCGGCCTTGGCGGTTTCCGCCACGTGCTGGGCGGAGTCTGTCGCCTGGTGGGCAACATCTCCGGCCTCCTGCTTGGCGGTCTCCGACTTCGACGTTGTGCCTTGAGGTGTTGTGCCTTGAGGGGCCGGGTAGCCGGCATTTGTTTCCGGCGCATTTGTGTCCGGCGCTGCCGGGACGGACGTTTGCTGTGCGACCCCAGGGGTGCCGTAGCTCCCGTCCTGCGGCCATTGGTTCTCCGTCATCTTCGCGCTCTCTTTCAAAAAGGTCGGCTGCTGATCAAGAACCAGCAATTACTGGCGTTAAAATAGTAAGCATGGTTACTAAAAATAGTAAGTACCCTTGGTGTATTAGTTTTCGGGGCCAGGTTGTTTGCAGGTGAGGTGTTACCGGCGCTGTCGTTTTCGTGGATTCAGGGCAGGGGAACCTGCTGTGCCGCGCCCGGTTCCCAGCCCTTCGAGCACTTCGCGCACAGCGTCCAGCGATGAAGTGCGCGGCTCCCAGCCGAGCACTTCGCGGGCGCGTCCGGTAGCCATGATCGGAGCGCCTTCAGCCATGGCAATCCAGCCCGCGTCCGTTGGCTGCAGGCGGAGCCTCCAGCTCAGATCCACAGCCGCGCGGAGGAGGCCCAGGGGAATCGGAAGCCAGCGCCGCGCGTGGAACAGCCTGGCCAGTTCCGGCGGAGTGATCACCGGTTCGGCGGCGACGTTGAACGCGCCGGCGGCACGGCGGTCCAGGACCCTCCAGTACGCGTCGGCGGCGTCGTCCGCATGCACGGCCTGAAAGGCGAGTTCCGCTGGGAACGGCAGGAGGGGGAGCCTGATTTTGCCCGGCAGCAGCCTGGGGATCAGCGGCCCCAGGAAATACCTGCCGATCTCGCTCCCGGCCTCACCCTGGAATATCAGCGCTGTGCGCAGCCGCGCGACTGCGGTGGCCGGGTTTTCGGCCTCGAACCGGTCCAGGAGGGCTTCCTGCTCAGCCTTGTGCCTGCTGTAATGCGATTCCCGGATGCCGGTGGCCGGCCAGTCCTCGGTCCTCCGGGGTTCCTTGGCTGAGCTGCTGTAGGCGCCCACCGAGGAGGCGCACACGACGTGACCCACGCCCGCCTCCCTTGCGACCCGGAGGACATTCGCGGTTCCCGTGACATTGGTGCGGTGAAGTGCCGCCATGTCGTGGTTCGGCTGGAGAATCCACGCGAGGTGCACCACGGCATCCACTCCCGCGAGCGCGGCGCGCAGCCGCCCGCCGTCGTCGGTAATGTCCACTGCGTGCCATTCGACGCCGCCATAAGGCGCTGCCGACTGGTCCGGCAGGCGCCTGCTGATTCCCACGAGTTCAAGCGCGTCCGGCTGCTCCGTGCGCTGTTGCTGGAGGCGCCGCAACACGGCTGTGCCCACATTTCCGCTCGCGCCAACGATTGCCACCCGCATGCCGGATCACCCTTCCGAAAGGCTGGGAGCCCGGCCGGCTGTTCGGTCAGGTTTGACCGGGGCCGGCCGACGCGTCCTCCTTGGCGTTAACGCTACCGGCCATTGATTAATAAGCAAGCTTATGGTTTCCTACTTTCCTAAGTCTTGCCACAGGCTTATTCGGTCGCTCCAAGGTCAAAGGAACGAGCCACAATGGCGGAACCCCAGCAATCGCCTCAGACACTGCAACCGGAACAACGGCACAGGCATCAGGGCCGGATCCGGCAAACTTTTGACAACCGATTAGTACTTGAATACCTGGATCTGGCCGAGGCGCTGGCGGCGCGCTTCCAGGCCCGCGGGCGGGATAGGGCGGACCTGAACCAGGTTGCCTACCTTGGCCTGGTCAAGGCGGCGAGGGGCTTCGACGCGGGCCGCGGAACGAGCTTCGCCGCCTACGCCGCGCCCACCATCACGGGTGAACTCAAGAGATACCTGCGGGACCGGTGCTGGATGGTCAGGCCGCCCCGCCATCTGCAGGATCTGCGTTCGGAACTCCTGCGGTCCGAACCGGTGCTCGCACAGGCATTGGGCCATCCGCCGACAGCCGCTGAGCTGGCCGTGCAACTGGATGTTTCCCCGGACGCGGTCCGGGAAGCGATGGCGGCCGCCGCCAGCATGCATCCCGCTTCCCTCGATGCCGTTGAGGCCCGCCATGACAGCACGCCACTTGCCGAAACCCTCGTATCCAAGGATGACGATCCGCTGGACAGGCTGGAGGAACTGATCTGCCTCAACCAGGCAATCCGGGAACTCAGCACGGAGGAGCAGGAGCTGCTGTACCGGCGATATTTCTGCGAGGAAAGCCAGGCGGAGCTTGGCCGCAGGTTCGGCGTCTCGCAGATGCAGGTTTCACGGCGTCTCTCACGTGTCCTGGTGCGGCTCCAGGGCCTGCTGCAGGACGGCAACGATCAGAGCACTCCAAGCTCGCGGAGGGCCGCCAGCGCATCCTGAACGCTGACACCCAGCAATGCCGGATCAGGCTCGGCAGCGAAGACGTCCCCGCGGCGCAGCTCCGGCCGGGTCAGGACTATGTGGGGGCCGGGGGGCGGCCCCCACTGCTCGGGCGTCGCGGGACCAAAAAGCACAACAGACGGCCGTGCGTAGGCGGCGGCAAGATGCGCCGCCCCGGTGTCCGCCGAAACCACCACGCCGGCTTCGGAGACCAGGGCAGCGAATTCCGAGAGGGGCTGGGAGCCCGCCACGACGGCGGTGTCCGGGAGGCCCGCCCGGCGGGCCACGCGGAGGGCCCGTTCGCGTTCGTCGGCGCTTCCCGTCAACACCACTTTGTGACCGGCGCCGTTCAGCGCCGCAGCGACTGCCGCGAATCGCGCTTCCGGCCACAGCCGGCTGCCGAAAGCCGCGCCGACGTGCACCACGGCCGCCGCCGGGGTGCTGGACGCCACCGGCGGGCTGGCCACGGGCCGGCTCAGCCGCACGTCGAGGGGATCGGCGTCAATGCCGTGCCAGCGCAGGAGACGCGTCCACCGTTCCCGTTCGTGCATCTGCTCCACCCACGGCGGCCCGCCGCCGGCTGCCCCATGCGTAATCAACCGCCGCGCTCCGAGGGCTTCCAGCAGCGACGTGCTTTCGGGCCCGCGGCCGTGCATGTTCACCGCAATGTCCACGGTGCCGGGCGCAACGGCGAGCGGCATCTCCAGCCCGTTCGCCGGGAGCAGCTCGAAGCCTCCCACCAGCTCAAGGACGTCCGCCAGCCACGCCGGCCCCGCATAGACCAGCCGATGGCCGGGGAAGGCCCTGCGCAGCGCATGGAGGGCCGGGACTGCGACCAGAAGGTCGCCGAGTTTGAGGGCCCGCAGGACCAACAGCGTTGGCTGGTCATTGGACGGTCCGGTGGAGCCCATTAGTGCAACCTTCCTCGTTCCGGCCCGCGTGGACCTTCTGGTTCCGGAGTCTAATCCGGTAAACGGCGAGCAACCTGTTTGAGCGGCCCGTCCGCGGGGAACAGAGTGAGTATGCGCAGTTCCAGCTCTCCGATCCCCAAGGCGGTGCTGTTCGACCGGGACGGCACCCTGGTCCAGGATGTGCCCTACAACGGCGATCCCGGACTGGTGGCGCCGGTGCCCGACGCGCGACAGGTCCTTGCGGAGCTGCGCGGACGGGGCATCGCCACCGGTGTGGTCAGCAACCAGTCGGGAGTGGCCCGCGGCTTGCTGTCACGCAGCCAGGTGGACCGGGTCAATGACCGCATCGACCACCTCATTGGCCCCTTTGACATCTGGGAAATCTGCCCCCACGGCACCGAGGATGGCTGCGGTTGCCGTAAGCCTGCGCCCGGGATGATCCTCAGCGCCTGCAGGCGGCTCGGAATTGCGGCAGCCGACGCCGCCTACATCGGTGATATCGGCAGCGACATGGAAGCCGCCGCAGCCGCCGGCGTGCGGGGGATACTCATACCCACGGCGCTCACCCGGCCCGAAGAAGTGGCAGCTGCCCGGGAGGTGGCCGCGGACCTGTCCGGCGCGGTGTCGCTCCTCCTGGGCCCGGCACCGATGGGGGGCCGTCAATGACAAGGGTGCTCGCGGCCAGGCTGGACAGCGTGGGGGACGTCCTGCTCGCCGGACCAGCCGTGCGGGCCATAGCTAACGGGCGGCGGGCCGACGGCGGTGCGCCGAACGACGTCGTGCTCCTGTGCGGACCGCAGGGAGACGCGGCCGGATCCCTGCTGCCGGGCGTGTCGGACGTCTACAGCTGGGCCTGCCCGTGGATCATCAACCCCGCCCCGCCGGCCACCACGGAGACCGTGGACCGGCTGGTCACCTTCATCCGCAATTCCAGGATCACCGAGGCGGTGATCCTGACATCCTTTCACCAGTCCCCACTGCCGCTGGCGCTGCTGCTTCGGCTGGCCGGAGTGCGGCGCATCACGGGGGCGTCCGTTGACTATGCCGGCTCATTGCTGGATGTCCGGCTCCGGCCCGGCGAGGATTTTTCCGAAGACCGGCCGGAGGCGGAGCGCGCCCTGGGGATCGCCCGGACCGCCGGATTTACCCTCCCGCCCGGCGACGACGGCAGGCTCCGGATCCGGGACTACCCCGATCCCCGCGACCTCGTGGGGGAAGGGGCATACATCGTGGTGCACCCGGGATCCTCGGCGCCGTCCCGGGCGTGGCCGCCCCTGCACCATGCCGCGGCCGTGGAACTCCTCGAAGGAGCCGGACACCGTGTGGTGGTAACGGGTGGTCCCGGAGAAACCTCGCTGACGGCAACGGTGGCCGGCCCGTCAGGGCTGGACCTTGGCGGACGTACGGACCTGCGGACCCTGGCGGGTGTCATTGCCGGGGCAGGCGCCCTAGTGACGGGAAACACCGGTCCCGCCCACCTGGCCGCCGCCGTCGGAACCCCCGTCGCCTGCCTGTTTTCCCCGGTGGTTCCGGCAAGCAGGTGGGCACCATATGGCGTGCAGCTTGAGCTGCTGGGCGATCAGAGCGCGCCATGCAAACTGAGCAGGGCGCGCGAGTGTCCGGTGCCGGGGCATCCATGCCTCGCTTCGGTTTCCCCCGAGCAGGTGGTGGACGCGGTGGAACGGCTCCTCAGCGGAGTGTCCTCGCTGTCCACGCGGCGGGAGGTGCGGCACCAATGAGGATCCTGCTGTGGCATGTCCACGGTTCCTGGACGGATTCATTCGTCCGCGGACCGCATGAATATCTCCTGCCGGTACTTCCCGACGGCGGACCCTGGGGGCTGGGCCGCGCGGGCAGGAACTGGCCGGAGTCCGTGCGCGAGGTTGACCTCAGCCGGCTCGCTGCGGACAGCATCGACGCCGTCGTGCTGCAGCGGCCGGAGGAGCTCGCGGAGGTGGCCCGGGCGCTCGGGCGGCAGCCGGGGACGGAGCTCCCGGCGGTCTACCTCGAACACAACACGCCCAAAGGCGACGTTCCCTTCACTCTGCATCCGCTCGCGGACCAGCACGCCATACCCGTGGTCCACGTAACGCACTTCAACGCGCTGTTCTGGGACACGGGCTCAACCCCCACAGTGGTGATTGAGCACGGCGTGCCGGACCCGGGGCATCTCTATACCGGCGAACTTCCGGAGCTGGCCGTCGTGGTCAACGAGCCCGTCCGGCGGGGGAGGGTTACCGGGACGGACTTGCTCGCGCGGTTCGCCGCCGCCGCGCCGCTGCAGGTGTTTGGCATGGGCGGAGACGACCTGCCCCGGTACACCGGGTTGCCGGCGTCGCACCTGACCGTCCGCGGCGACCTGGCCACGGACGCGCTGCATCGGGAACTGGCCCGCTGCCGCGTGTATGTCCACCCCCTCCGGTGGACTTCCCTGGGATTGGCGCTGCTCGAGGCCATGCACCTTGGTATGCCGGTGGTGGCGCTTGCCACTACCGAGGCCGCCCGCGCGGTGCCGCCGGAGGCCGGTGCGATCTCGACGGACGTCGGGGAACTGGTTCGCCAGGCCGGGCTCCTGATCCAGGAGCCGGACGAGGCCAGGGAACGGGGGCGTGCGGCCCGTCAGGCGGCCCTGGAACGCTACAGCCTGGGCCCATTCCTCGGCGCCTGGGACACCCTTCTCGACGAGATCGCCTCGCGGCAGTTCAGGAAATCCCGGGTGCTTATCCCCGCGCACGAAAGGAAGCTCCAGTGAGAATATCCATGGTTTCGGAACATGCCAGCCCGCTGGCGGCGTTGGGCGGCGTGGATGCGGGCGGACAGAACGTGCACGTCGCCGCCCTGTCAATAGCCCTGGCCCGAAGGGGACACCACGTCACCGTCTATACCCGGAAGGATGACGCCGCACTTCGTCCACGGGTGGCCATCCAGCCCCTGCTGGACGTGGTGCACGTTGAGGCGGGCCCGGCACGCCACGTCCCCAAGGACGAGCTGCTGCCCTACATGGACCGGCTCGCCCAGGGCATCGCAGAGGACTGGGGTGCCAGGCCTCCGGACATCGTGCACGCCCATTTTTGGATGTCCGGCCTTGCCGCGCTGGATGCGGCCCGCCGAAGCGGCGGGGTAGCCGTGCCCGTGGTGCAGACCTTCCATGCGCTGGGCACCGTCAAGCGCCGGCACCAGGGCAGCGACGACACCAGCCCGCCGCAGCGGCGCTGGCTGGAGCCCTCCGTGGGCCGCGCTGCTGACCGCATCATTGCGACCTGTTCGGACGAGGTGTTCGAGCTCAAGGCGATGGGAATCGACACGGCCAAAATTTCCATCGCCCCGTGCGGGGTGGACCTGGAGCTCTTCGGGGGTACGGGCGCCGCGGAGGCGCGGCCGCGGGCCCACCGGATCCTCTCCGTGGGCCGGCTGGTTCCGCGGAAGGGCGTGGACCTCGTGATCAGGGCTCTGCCGCTGCTCCGCGAGGCGGGGTTCGACGACGTCGAACTCCTGATTGTGGGCGGCGGGGGCGGTGTCGCCGCCCTGGAAGCCGATCCCGAGGCCCGCCGGCTCACGGAGCTGGCCAGGGGACTCGGGGTGGAGCACCAGGTGACTCTCCGGGGGCAGGTGCCGCGGGAGGACATGCCCGGCATCCTGCGGAGTGCGGACGCCGTGGTGTGTACGCCCTGGTACGAGCCGTTCGGCATAGTGCCGCTGGAAGCAATGGCCTGCGGCGTCCCGGTGGTTGCCGCCGCCGTCGGAGGACTCACGGACACGGTGGTGGACCGGGCAACCGGCCTGCATGTGCCGCCCCTGGATCCGGCCGCCATCGCCGGGGCCCTGGCCGAACTCCTCGCCAGTCCGGAGCTCCGTTCCGAACTCGGACGGGCAGGCCAGCGTAGGGCGTCCTCGCGCTACTCGTGGGACCGGGTGGCCGCCGAAACGGAGAAGGCCTACCGGCATGCGCTGGCGGACCGTGCCACGTCCGGTCGGATGCAGCCAGCGGAAGGAGCAGCGCTGTGACTACCGAATGGCCGCTCCGCGAGCAGGAGCTCCCACCCGTATTGCCGCCGCTCATGCCCCGACCGCCGGGACAAACCGCAGACCGGGGACAAACCGCAGACAGGGGCCCCGCAGGTGCTGCGGAAGGATCCACGAGCCCGGATTCGGTCCACGTTGTCCAGCGGCACCTGGACAACGTGATTCCAGCGCTGGAGTCGCTGCGCAGCCAGGCGCATCACCTCGCCGCCTGGGGTGAGGAGCTGGCACGCCGGCTCCTGCGGGGGCAGCGGCTGCTCGCCGCCGGCAACGGCGGTTCCGCCGCCGAAGCCCAGCACCTGACGGCCGAACTGGTGGGCCGGTTCGACGGCGAACGGGTGCCGTTCTCGGCCATCTCCCTGCACGCCGAGACCTCCGCCGTGACTGCGATAGCCAACGACTACGGGTTCGAGGAGCTCTTTGCCCGGCAGGTCCGCGCCCATGGGCGCTCCGGGGACGTGCTGATGCTGCTGTCCACGAGCGGAAAGAGCCCCAACCTGCTCCGCGCCGTCGAGACGGCAGCCCGGCTCAACATCACCACGTGGGCGCTCACCGGGCCCGCGCCAAATCCCCTCGCCTCCTGCTGCGACGAGGCCGTGACCATCCAAGCCCTTTCCGCCAACGCCCAGGAGGGCCACCTCATTGCGCTCCACGCCGTGTGCCGGGCCTTCGACGCGGAGGTGGGCCGCCGGGGCCAAGGCGGACCGTTTCCAGGGAGCAGGCCGTGAGGATCGTTGTAGTGGGAGATGTGCTGCTGGACGTCGACATCGACGGCGAGGCCACCCGGCTCTGCCCGGATGCCCCGGTGCCCGTGGTGGACGTGTCCACTGTGCAGCGGCGGGCCGGCGGCGCCGGGCTCGTGGCGAGGATGCTCGCCGGGGACGGGCACAACGTCACGCTCGTAACCGTACTCGCCGATGACGACGCGGCCTTGCACCTCGAGCGCGCGCTGGAAGGCATCACTGTTGTTGCCGGGTCCTCCGGGGCTCCGACGCCCGTCAAGACCCGCGTACGTGCGGAGGGCCACCCGGTGGTCCGGTTCGATGAAGCGTGCGCCCGCCCGCCCGTACCTCCTGTCACCCCGGCAATGCTGCACGCGCTGGAGCGGGCGGCGGTGATCGTTGTGGCCGATTACGGTAGGGGCCTTACCGCAAACCAGGAGCTCAGGACGGTACTGGCCGGCCTGGCCGAACGCGTCCCGATCGTCTGGGACCCCCACCGGACGGGGGCCGAACCGGTTCCCGGCGTCGCGGTGGTGACTCCCAACCTGGCCGAAGCCCGGAGCCTGGCCGGTGCAGGCGTCGGGCCTGCCGGAAACGCGGCTGGCAGCGATGCCGGAAACGAGGCTGGAAACGCGGCCGGAAGCGATGACGTTGGGGTGGTGGCCGAGACGCTCAGGCTTCGCTGGCGGAGCAAAGCGGTGATGGTCACCATGGGCGGCCAGGGCGCGTTGCTCGTGTACGACGCCGGTCAGCCGGCCCTGCCCATACCGGCGCCGAAAACCACGGTGACGGATCCCTGCGGGGCCGGAGACCGGCTGGCCGCCAGCCTGGCCGTGCACCTCCTCGAAGGCCATACCCTGGACGTGGCAGCCGTGCTGGCAGTCCGGGAGGCGGCCTCCTTCCTGCGTCACGGCGGCGTTGCCGCGCTGGCGGGGGAGCCGAAACCGGTCAGGGTGCACGGGCGCAATACCGACGCGCTGGACCTGGCCCGCAACGTGCATGAGGCGGGCGGGATCGTCGTGGCCACGGGAGGCTGCTTCGACCTCGTGCACGCGGGCCACACCCGGGCCCTGGCCGCAGCCCGGAGCCTCGGCGACTGCCTGATCGTCTGCCTGAACTCGGACGCATCCGTACGGCGGGTGAAGGGCCCGGACCGGCCCATCCTCAACCAGGAGGACAGGGCCGAACTGCTGCTGGCACTCGAGTTCGTGGATGCCGTGCTGGTGTTCGACGAGGACACACCGGAGGCCTGCCTGGCTACCCTGCGGCCGGACCTCTGGGTGAAGGGCGGCGACTACGACGTCACCGAACTGCCTGAAACGGCCCTGGTGGAGAGCTGGGGCGGACGCTGCACCACGGTTCCATACCACCCGTCGCGCTCCACCACCGGACTCGCGGACGCACTGTCCCGCGTGAGCTGACCGCCAACCGAATCCCCGGATGAGAGGAACACCATGACTCAAGAGACCTTCCGCGAAACCTCCCGCACGACCTCCCGTGAAGCGCTTCGTCCCGGGCGGGTGCTGGTGACCGGGGGAGCCTCCGGCCTCGGCGCCGCCGTCGTCCACGCAGTGCTGCAGGCGGGCGGCACGCCCGTGGTACTGGACCGGGACATCCGGAACGTCTCGGCGGCAAAAGCCATCGAAGTGGACGTCGCGGACCGGCGGGCCGTCACCGCGGCGGTGCAGGAAGCCGCCGAAACGCTGGGAGGCCTGGACGCCGTGGTGACGGCCGCCGGCATCGACCGCTGCGGCAAGCTGGAGGACGTTCCGGCCGAGGACTGGGAGAAGGTGGTCTTCGTGAACCTGTTCGGCACTGTGGCCGTGGTGCGCGCGGCACTGCCGTACCTCAAGGCATCCCGGGGAAGGGTGGTCACCGTGGCATCAACCTTGGGCAAACGAGCCCTGCCCGAGGCGACAGCATACTGCGCCTCAAAGTTCGGTGTGGTGGGCTTCAGCCATGCTCTTGCCGCGGAAACCGGAGGGGAAATCGGCGTAACCACCATGATCCCGGGCGGCATGAAGACCCGGTTCTTCGACGACCGGGCGGAGCAGTACAAGCCGCAGGACGACTCCAGGCTGAACGACCCCGGCAACGTGGCCCAGGCAATCCTCTTCGCCCTGTCCCAGCCCCGGGGCTGTGAGATCAGGGAGATGCTGATCTGCCACGAGGACGAGGGTTCATGGCCCTGAGCAGCCGAACGTCCGCGTAAACATCCTCCGGGCGGACCCCGGACACCAGCGAGCTGTCATGGCCGCATCGCGGGGCGGTCCAGCCCACCTGGGTGATGTCCGCTCCGCACTCCGGGCAGTGCGTGAGCCAGGATAGGTGCAGGCGGTGCAGGCTGCGGCCCAGGGGCCCGGCGTTGAGGGCGTTCCCTGCCCAGTAAATCCCCACTGTGGGCGTTCCCAGGGCCTGGGCCAGGTGCCGCGGACCGCTGTCGTTGGCCACCATGACGTCACACCGCGCCAGCAGCGCGGCCAAGGTCCCGAGGTCGGCTTCGCCGGCGATGGACCTGACGTTGTCCGAGCCCGAGGCCTGCACCACGTCCGCTGCAAGGTGGCGTTCGCTGGCGTCGCCCACCACGAGCACCGTGCAGCCATCTGCCGCGCACGCCGCTGCCACCTCGGCGAAACGGGCGGCCGGCCAGCGCCGGCGCGGATCCGTTGCCCCCGGATGGACCACCACGACGCCGGCCGGGGCGCCAGCGGATCCGGCCGCCCCGGTCCCGTCCCCCTGTAGCCAGCCGTCCCCCAGCAGCGCCTCGGCGCCGGCACGGAACTGGCCCAGGGGGCGCAGCTGTGCTTCCAGCCCAACCGGGGCCGCCCCGGCGAGCCCTGCCACTTCCAGGGCCCGTAGCGGTTCGTGCTGGTAATACGCATACGGCAGTGTGCGTTCTAAAGGAACTGCGTCCGGAGCCCGTGTTCCCACCGTGTGGCGGGCGCCCAACCGGCGGAGGAACGGATTCGAGTACCGTCCTCCGCCGTGAAGCTGGAGCGCCAGGTCGAACCTCTCCCGCTTCATCGCGCCGAAGAAGTTGTCTGTCGCGTCCCGGTCCTCCGGGCCGGGACGGACTCCTTCGGCGAATGGCAGCACGAAGACTCTGTCCACCGGGCCTGCCGTGCCCTCGATCAATGCAGCATGGATCGGCGTCC
Source organism: Arthrobacter sp. NPDC093128 (assembly GCF_040683875.1). NCBI lineage: Bacteria > Bacillati > Actinomycetota > Actinomycetes > Micrococcales > Micrococcaceae > Arthrobacter > Arthrobacter sp. NPDC093128. The sequence continues at coordinate 119,423 of NZ_JBFBEY010000007.1, read as the reverse complement.
CGAGCACCGTGACAGTGGACCCCGGGTAGGCGGCCTTCAACGCGGCAACAGCGGGAAGGGCAAACAGCAGGTCACCCAGGCCTCCACCGCGGAGCACGGCGATCCGGGCCACGTCCCGGAATTTTTCCAGGACCGGGCCCACTCCCGTGCCCACCACTTCCACGCCGCCGAACTCGGGCGGATGCGCGGCCGGACGCCTGTCCGCTCCACCGTCCGGTCCCATTCCGCACCTCCCTGCCGGTGTATCCGTCCCCCTACCGTGCCGCCACCCTAGTTCGGATCGCGGTTCGTGGCTACGCCCGGTGCCGGATGCACACACCGTGAAAATCCGAAGGCCATGGCGGGTGTAACCGGGAGTGAACCGGGGTACGGAACTGGTCATAGGAGGCCTCAGCGCGTCCCCACACCTGATCACCGGGCAGTCGCCTGGAACTCTGGCGCGGCCGTCTTTCGGAAGGAGTCCCATGTCCGCGATCGTCCAGCGCATCCACAACCACGCGCGGGAAATGATAGTCATCCGCGACCCCCGAACAGGGGAGGACGTGGGCGCCCTGGCGGAAGCTGTGCCCCTCCACGTCCGGAAGGCGGTCAATGCCGCCCGTGCAGCCCTCCAAGGGTGGGCCGCAACGCCGCCGGCGGAGCGGGGGGCTGGCCTCCGCGCGGCCGCCCGTGCCCTGGCCGAAGCGGCGCCGGAGCTTGCCCGGATGAACAACCGTGAGACCGGGCGGGCCGTGGACGAGGCCCTTGCCGGGATCGCCGCCGGAGTTTCCACCCTGGAGCAGTATGCCGAACTCGGCCCGGTACACCGGGGGCACAGCCTGAGGGGCAACCCGCTGGCGTCTGACTACACCATTGCCGAGCCCCGCGGGGTGGCGGTGGTGCTGACGCCGTGGAACGACCCCGTGGCCGTGGCCTGCGGCCTCATCGGCGCGGCCCTGGTTACCGGAAACACGGTGGTCCACAAGCCCAGCGAACGGTGCCCGCACCTTGGCGCAATGCTCGGGGAAGTCCTCGCCGCTACTTTCCCGCCCGGTGTACTGATCTCGCTGACCGGCGGTTCCGGCATTGGCGCCCTGCTGACCGAACAGACCGGGGTGGATGTCGTGGCACACGTCGGCTCCAGCGCGGCAGGGGCCCGGATTGCCCGGGCCTCCAACCTGACGGGGGCGCACGTCATCCGTGAGAACGGCGGCAACGATCCGCTGGTGGTGGACGACGACGTCGACCCCGTGTGGGCGGCGGAGCAGGCGGCTCTGGGAGCGTTCAGCAACAGCGGCCAGATCTGCACCGCCGTGGAGCGCATTTATGTGCACCGGGCCATCGCCGGGCCGTTCTGTGCGGCGCTGGAAAGCCAGGCGCGGCGCCGCAACCTTGACGGACACCTGGCACCGCTGGTGGATGTCCGCATGCGCGAGGCGGTCCACCGGCAGGTTGCCGAGGCCCTGGAATCCGGGGCGCGGGCCGTCGAGGGTGGATCGATCCCCGGCGGACCGGGGGCGTTTTATCCGGCCACAGTCCTGCTCGATTGCACGGCAGACATGGACATCATGGCGGAGGAGACCTTTGGCCCGGTGGCCCCGGTGCAGGTGGTGGACAGTTTCGATGAAGGGCTCAGGCTGGCGGCGGGCGGCCGCTACGGCCTGGCCGCAACCGTGCTGACGGGCCGGATCGCTCACGCACAACAGGCCATCGCCGCACTGCCGGTGGGAACGGTCAAGATCAACGAGGTGTTCGGCGGCGCCCCCGGCGGGGCTGCACAGCCGCGCGGGGAGAGCGGGCACGGCTTCGGCTACGGGCCCGAGCTGCTGGATGAATTCACCCGGGTCAAGGTGGTGCACCTGGCGGCCCCGCCACCGGCCAGTGCCGCGGTGGCCGCTGCGGCGGCTGAGGTTGTGGAGGCGGACGCTGTGGAGCGGCGGGAGGCGTGGTGAGCGGCGGGGATGAAGAGCGCGGACTGGCTGACCAGCGCGGGCTGTCTGATCAGCGCGGGCTGGCAGACTGGCTGCCCGCCCGACTTGCCGCCGTCGCCCCTTCTGTCACGGTCATTGGGGATGTCATGCTGGACGGCTGGTGGAGCGGATCCATCGACCGCCTGTGTCGCGAGGCTCCCGCCCCGGTGGTTGACATCAGCCGGCGCATGTTCGCCCCGGGCGGGGCGGCCAACACCGCCATGAACCTGGCCGCATTGGGGGCAAAGGTCCGGGTCGCAGGCCTGATCGGCTGCGACGACGCCGGGATGGAGCTGCGGCGGCAGCTCCGCGCAGCGGGAGTGAACACCAGCCACCTGCATGAGCACACCGGCATGGTCACCACCTCCAAAACCCGCATCAGCAGCGCGGGCCAGGTTTTGCTGAGGTTCGACGACGTGGCCTGCAAGGTCCCGCCGGACGCGCTCGCGGCGCTCGCCTTGACCTTGCCGGCAGCTGTCCGGGGCCAGGACGCCGTGGTGGTATGCGACTACGGCGCGGGGGCCCTGCAAGGTCCGGTCCGGAGCGCCCTCCTTGACGCGCTCGGGGGGAGGGCCGGCACGCAGCTTGCCGTGGTGGACGCCCACGACCCCCGTCCCTGGGCGGCGCTCCGGCCGGATCTGGCCACGCCGAACGCGGAGGAAGCGGCCAGGCTCCTGGGCATCCGGTTCACCTCCGGGAGCGACCGGCCGGCCGTCATGGCGGCCCGCCGGGACGACCTCATCGACGCCACCGGAGCACGCGCCGTGGTGGTCACCCTGGACCGTGACGGAACGTTGCTGCTGCCCGCGGCAGGCGATACGCACCGGACCTGGGCCAGGCCTGCCACGGAGAAGCAGGCCTCCGGCGCCGGGGATACGTTCGTGGCGGCATTGACGCTCGCCCGCGCCGCCGCGCTGCCGCTCAGCACCAGCGTGGACTTTGCCCAGGCCGCGGCCGACGTCGTGGTCCACCACCCGGGAACCTCCGTCTGCAGCTCCGCGGACCTTACCCGGCACCTGGCAAGTTTCGCCGATACCGCCCTCAGCGCCGACGAACTCGCCCGACACATCCAGGGGGACCGCGCCGAGGGGCGCCGGATTGTGCTCACCAACGGCTGTTTTGATGTACTGCACCGCGGCCACACCCGGTACCTCAACCAGGCCAAGCAACTCGGGGACGTCCTGGTGGTGGCGTTGAACAGTGATGCGTCGGTGCGCCGGCTGAAAGGGCCGGACCGGCCCATCAACCCGGTGGCTGACCGCGCCGCCGTGATCGCGGCGCTCAGCTGTGTGGACTACGTGACGGTGTTCGAAACCCCCACGCCCATCCCGCTGATCGAAAAGATCCGGCCGGAGATCTACGCGAAGGGCGGCGACTACACCCCTGAAATGCTGGCCGAAACGGAAGCGGTGGAACGCTTCGGCGGCACTGTGACCATCCTGGACTACGTACCGGACCTGTCCACCACGGCCGTCGTGCAACGGATCCGGAACGGTGAAGGCGCAGCGGTCGGCGAGGCGCCGGTCAACTAGGGTTGAGGCATGAGCAATACGGTGGCTGGCTAAGTGGCGCGTAAGGGCCGGGCGGCCGGCAGGAACGCTGAACGTTCGACGCCGGGAGTGGTGGAAGTGCCGAAGGGAACCCGCCCTGACGGGCCGGTTGAGGGCGTTTACTACATCGACACCGGGGACTGCGAGCTGATCGCGGACCAGGACAATTCGAACGGCTGGCTCCTGCGCATCAACGGCGTGATGAGCTCGCACATCGACCTGGCGGACCCGCTCTTCCTCGACTTCGAGTACATGCGGTGGATGTCCGCGCTGGTGGAATCGCGGTGGCCGCGGGAGACCAGGCCCAAGTTGCGCGCCCTGCACCTTGGCGGCGGAGCATGCTCGCTGGCCCGATATTTCCACACCGCCTACCCGGAGGCGCGCCAGGTGGTGGTGGAACTGGACGGCAAGCTCGCCGAGTACGTCCGCGGCTGGTTCGACCTGCCCAAGGCGCCGCTGCTGCGGCTGCGCGTGGGGGAAGCGCGCGAGGTCACCGAGTCCCTGACCCCGCAGACCCGCGACCTGATCATCCGCGATGTGTTTGCCGGCGCACTGACGCCCCGGCCGCTGACCACCGCGGAGTTCAATGAGCATGCCAGGCGCGTGCTGGCACCCGGCGGCATCTATGTGGTGAACTCCGGCGATGCCCCGGACCTGAAAAATGCCCGCGAGGACGCCGCCGGCATCGCCGCCACGTTCGAACACACGCTGATCATCGCCGACCCCGCGATGCTCAAGGGCCGGCGCTACGGCAACATGGTGATGGCCGGCAGCGACCAGCCGTTCGACGACGATCCCCGGCTGGCCCGCAGGCTCCTGGGCGGCGGTGTCCCCGCGCACATCTGGGATGACGCGAAGGTGCGCGCTTTTGCTGCGGGCGCGCCCGTCCGCCATGATCCGGCGCCACCGGATTCCGGGGACGAGCCATCTCGTCCTGACCCGCAATAATTGCGCAAGGCCACCGCAACAAAAGTGCCGGTACGGACAAAGTTGCCTCAAGAATGTGCCTTCGGGGCCACTTTTGTCCCTGTGGGCCCCACGCCCGCTGTAAGTTTATGGAAGCTCTCCGCTTTCCCCCAAGACCGGAGGGCAAAGAAGCCCCCGCGCTTGAGTCCCCACGACTCGCGCGGGGGTTTCTTCATTCTGGCCGGACCCCACCGCCGGGAAGTTCGGCACCGGACAGGATGTCCGTGGCGATGGTGTGAAGCCTGGTGTCAGTGGCACGTGCCGCCAGGTTCAGGAGCGCCATCGCCTGATCCCGGCTGCAGCGGTTCTGGACCATGATCAGCGAAACAGCTGCGTCGACAGGGTCTCCGACATCTCCTACCTCTGACACTACGCGGAACGGCCGTCCGAATATTTACCGCCCGGCCGCTGAACGTCAGCGCCGGCCCAGGAGGGCTTCGCGGTGCTCCACGGTCTGGTCGCGAAGTGCCTGCACCACCGCCGCCACGGCCGGCCTCCGCATGGAGTCCGGACGCAGGACCATCCAGTAGGGGAGCCGCTCGGAGAAAGCGTCCGGAAGCAGCCGGACCAGGTCCTGGTGCAGATCGCCCATGAAGCACGGCAGGAAGCCGATGCCCGCGCCGGCGCGTGTCGCCTCCACATGGACAAACACGTTGGTGGAACTCAGGCCGTCCTTCATGGCGGGAACAAGCCGGCGCGGGGCATCGAGGTCATCCACCTGGAGCATGGAATCCACGAAATACACCAGCGGATGCTCCGTCAGTTCCTCCACCGTGGCAGGGGTCCCGTTTTCGGCCAGATAGGCCTGGGAGGCGTACATGCCGAGCACGTATTCGCCCAGTTTGAAGGCCTCGGCGCGATGCACCTGGGGCTCGCCCACCACCACCTCGATGTCCAGGCCGGACCGCTGCTGCAGGGCCCGCCGGGTTACGGTCACGATCTCCACGCTGAGCCCGGGATGCTTGCGCCGCAGCCGTGCGACGGCGGGCGCGGCGACGTAGGCGCTGAAGCCGTCCGTGGCCGTCATGCGGACCACGCCCGTGATGGGATCCGGCGCCCGGCCCGGCTGGCCGAGGCTGCGCACCGCATTTTCCACCTGCTCGGCCACCAGCACGGCCTCCGCCCCGAGTTCCGTCAGCTCCCAGCCGCCGGCCGCCCGGGAGAGGACGCGTCCGCCCAGGGTCTTCTCCAGGGCAGCAATCCGGCGCGACACCGTGGTGTGGTTCAGGCCGAGGGCCTGCGCCGCCGTCGTGAATTTGGCTGACCGCGAGACGGCCAGCAGGACCAGCAGGTCATCGGGATTAGTATCCATATCTGCAATTCTGCACACAGGGGGTGCCGGTTTGGCCATTGAATCGCTGAGTTTGTGCGGCAATACTCATTTGAGCCCATTCAGTGCTGTGGATCACAGCACGTGTCGACGTGGACACTAAGGAGAACCAAGATGAGCGTAGAACAACGCTCTGCAACACCCGCCGCTTCCGCCCCAAAGGGCGCCGGCCTCAAGAAAATCGTCGCCGCCTCCATGGTTGGCACCGTAGTGGAATGGTACGAATTCTTCCTCTACGCCACCGCCGCAACCCTGGTGTTCGGAAAGTACTTCTTCCCCGCCACCGGCAATGAGCTGGACGGCATCATCCAGGCCTTCATCACCTACGCCGTGGGCTTCGTGGCCCGCCCGCTCGGCGGCATCGTCTTCGGCCAGATCGGCGACAAGCTCGGCCGCAAGCCCACGCTGCAGCTCACCATCGTGATCATCGGCGTGTCCACCTTCCTGATGGGCTGCCTCCCCGGCTTCGCCGACATCGGCTACCTCGCACCGGCACTGCTCGTGTTCCTGCGCTTCATCCAGGGATTCGCGCTGGGCGGCGAATGGGGCGGCGCCGTGCTGCTAGTCGCGGAACACAGCCCCAACAAGTCCCGCGGCTTCTGGTCCAGCTGGCCCCAGTCCGCGGTCCCGGTGGGCAACCTGCTGGCCACCCTGGTCCTGTTCATCATGTCCAACGTCCTGAGCAGCGCCGACTTCCTCAGCTGGGGCTGGCGCGTGGCATTCTGGCTCTCCGCCGTGATCGTATTCGTCGGCTACTACATCCGCACCAACGTCTCCGAGTCGCCCATCTTCCTGGAAGCGAAGGCGCAGCTGGAGCAGGAGCAGACCGTCAGCTACGGCGTCTTCGAGGTCATCCGCAAGTACCCCAAGGGCATCCTGCAGGCCATGGGCCTCCGCTTCGCCGAAAACATCATGTACTACCTCGTGGTCAGCTTCGCGATCGTTTACCTCAAAAGCGTCCACAAGTACGACACGTCCTCGCTCCTGCTGGCGCTGCTGATCGCCCACGTCATCCACTTCCTGGTCATTCCGCAGGTGGGACGGCTGGTGGACAGCTGGGGCCGGAAGCCCGTCTACCTCATCGGCGCCATCACCGGCGCAACCTGGCCGTTCTTCGCCTTCCCCATGTTTGATACGAAGAACGCCGTGGTCATCGTCCTCGCCGTGACCATCGGCCTGTGCCTGCACGCGTTCATGTACGCCGGCCAGCCGGCCATCATGGCCGAGCTCTTCCCCACCAGGATGCGCTACGCCGGTGTGTCGCTGGGCTCGCAGGTCACCTCGATCTTCGCCGGTTCGCTGGCACCGCTCCTGGCCACCCAGTGGCTCAAGGACACCGGATCATGGATGCCCACCGCTATCTACCTGGTAGTGGCGTGTGCGATCACCACGGTGGCAGTGTTGAGCCTCAAGGAAACCAAGGGCATCGCCCTCGAGGACGTGGACCGGGCCGATGCCGAGCGCGAAGGCCTGGTTGGCGCGGGCGTCCGCTAAGCCAACCGGGTCCCGACTTATGTCGCTGGACTGATTCTTGCTGGACTATCGAATTTCTGGAATGTAGGGCTGGAATTATGGAAAACACTCTGAACGGCCGCAAGGCCCTCGTCACCGGCGGCGCCAGCGGGATCGGCGCTGCCAGCGTCCGTGCACTGGCGGCACGGGGCGCGAAGGTGGTGGTGGCGGATATTGACGAGGCCGGCGCCACCGCCCTGGCCGATGAAGTCGGCGGCACCGCCTGGGCCGTGGACCTGCTGGATGTCGAGGCATTGGGAACACTCAGCCTGGACTGCGACATCCTGGTCAACAACGCCGGGATCCAGCGCATCAGCCCCATCCAGGACTTCGACCCCGCGGACTTCAGGCGCATCCTCACCCTGATGCTCGAGGCGCCGTTCCTGCTGGTCCGGGCGGCATTGCCGCACATGTATGCCAGCGGGTTCGGCCGCATCATCAACCTCTCCTCGGTGCACGGAATCCGTGCCTCCCCGTTCAAAAGCGCGTATGTTTCCGCCAAGCACGGCCTGGAAGGGCTGAGCAAGGTGACGGCGCTTGAGGGCGGGGAGCACGGGGTCACGTCCAACTGCATCAACCCCGGCTACGTCCGCACGCCGCTGGTGGAGGCGCAGATTGCGGACCAGGCCAAGGTCCACGGCATCCCCGAGTCCGAGGTCCTGGCCCAGATCATGCTCACCGAGTCCGCCATCAAGCGGCTGGTGGAGCCGGAGGAAGTCGCCTCGCTGGTCGCCTGGCTCGCCTCGAACGACGCCGGCATGGTCACCGGCGCCAGCTACACCATGGACGGCGGCTGGTCGGCGCGCTAACCGGCTGCAGGTCCGGCGGCGCGGGGAAATGACGCCGGACGGTAGATGATGAGCGCGGTCAGGTGCAATAGTGGCGGGATGATCAACCAGCAACAGCTCTGGGACGACGACACCGCGAAACAGTACGACACGCCGGGAGAGGGAATGTTCTCCCCCGAGGTACTGGGCCCCACGGTGGAGGTCCTGTCAAAGCTCGCGGGCGACGGTCCCGCCATTGAGTTTGCCATTGGCACGGGTCGTGTCGCCATCCCCCTCTCCGAGGCGGGGGTCCAGGTCAGCGGCATAGAACTGTCCCACGCGATGATCTCCCGCCTGCGGGAGAAGGTCGGAGAGGACCACATTCCCGTCGTTCACGGCGACATGACCGAGGCAGTGGTGGGCGGAAACTTCTCGCTTGCGTTCCTGGTGTTCAACACCATCGCCAACCTCCTGACTCAGGACGAGCAGGTCCGGTGTTTCCGGAATGCTGCCCGCCACCTTGCACCTGGCGGGAGCTTCGTCATTGAGCTTTGGGTGCCACAGCTGCGTTCACTTCCACCCGGACACGGCGGGACCGTGGAGGTGAGCCAGCCCGGGTACCTCCTGGTCGATACCTATGACGTGCTGCACCAGCACGTCATCTCACACCACGTGCGGTTCGGTCCGGACCTGGCGGACGGCCGGGAGGCACGGATCGGGCGGACACCCCACCGGTACATCTGGCCCAGCGAACTCGATCTCATGGCGCGGCTGGCCGGGTTTGAGCTGGAATCCAGGTGGGCGGACTGGGACCGCAGCGAATTCACCGCAGATTCCCGCAGCCACGTGTCGGTGTACCGGCTCACCGCACGCTGAGGGGTCCTTACGGGCTGCGGAGGATACGCCGTGCCTGGGCCCCCGTACGCGCCCGCTAAGCTAATGACACGTTCGGCCGCCAAAGGGGGATTCATGCGTCGCCGCATCGCGTTCACTGTTATTACCGCGGTCTGTATCGGACTGGCCACCGCCTGTGGAGCACCCGCCGATCTTCAGCTGAATCCTGCGGAAACCACGGTGGAGTACAACTTCCGCGACAGTTCCGTCCCGCCTCGGTACCACCGCAGCTACGTCATCAAAGCATCGGCGACGGAAGCCAGCATCACCGTGGACTCCTACGGCGACGTGCTGCGACAGGAAACAGCCGCGATGCCTGCCGAAACATGGGCAAAGGTCATTGAACTGGCGGGCACCCTGCCTGGGCGTTCCCACGATATTGCCGCACCAAAGCCAGGCTGCACGGGCGGCTCCGCCTCAAAGGTCAATGTCCTGGACGGCGGCCAGGTGCGGTACTCGAAGTCGGCCGAGAACTGCGGTGGCCGATCCGACGAGCCGTTGACGGAAACGGCGGCCCCCCTTGAACGGCTGTTCGACATGAACGACCTGCTGAAAACCAGCGACTGAAGCAGGGAACCCCTTGGATCGGGGATGAACGCGTCCCGGGTCAGTTTTTGGTGCCCGTCAAAGCGAGGGTCCCGCCCAAGGCGATCATCATGGCCCCGCCGGTGGTGCTGAGCGTCGAGATGCGCCTGGGGGAGCGGGCGAACCACTGGCGGGCTGTGCCTGCCACGAGGGCCCAGATGCTGTCGGAGACCAAGGCGATCAGCAGGAAGACCGCCCCCAGGCTGGCCAGCTGCAGCGGGATTGCACCCGAGGTGTATTCCACGAACTGCGGCAGCACGGCCACGAAAAACACCAGTGACTTCGGATTGGTGGCACCCACAATGAAGCCTTCCCGGAGAACCCGGAAAGTGGAGGCGGACCGCGAAGGATCGGCCGCCGTCGTGCTTCTCCCTCGGTGCCTGATGGCCTGGATGCCGAGGAACACGAGGTACGCGGCGCCGGCGAACTTCACGATCGTGAAGAGCAGCACGGACTGCGCCAGCGCAACCCCGACGCCGAGCGCCACCGCAACGATCTGGGGAATCATTCCGAGCGCGTTTCCCAGGACGCTCAGCAGGCCGCCCTTGCGGCCCAAGGCCAGGCTGCGCCCGATCACAAACAGCACGCTGGGCCCGGGAACGGCGATCAGAACAACGGCGGCAAGGGCAAACGTCAGCAGATTGCTCAGTGGAACCATGCCTGATTCTAGCGCCGCCGGTCCGTCGGATCGGATGCTAGTCCGGCCGCCTCACCTGGCGGTAGTCGTAATAGACGAACTCGGGAACCAGGTCGGGGTGGGCGTCGGCCGCCGTCCGCAGGCCAAGCGACGTACCGCGGATCACGGCCACCACGCCTAGCCGGCGGCCGTTGAAGGGGTCATCGCCGAGGACAACGTCCCCGATCTTGAACGGCACCGAGGCCGTGCGCACCTTCTCGGCCGCGTCGTTGAGCCAGCAGATCAGGCGGCGCCTGTCGCGGGGGAGGGCGGGCCGGGAGACTCGAAGATCCTTCATCGAAACCACTCCTTTGCAGTGCCTGGACCAGCAGGACTCGCAGACGGCCCGGATGTTGCGACAATGGGTTCAAATCGTCCGGTCTGCGCCTGTTGACCACCCTAAAAGCCAAACCCCACGCGTCGCACGCGTAACTCCTACCCCTTCTGTACCGTCCGGCACTCGAAATCTTTACCCGACTACTTGGCCCGTTTCGAGACGGGAGGGCAGGTGGCAACCGGGCGGCGGCCTAAGTGACTGCCCGCAAAGACAGGTAGGGCGCACCCGTGCGGGCACGCCGCAGCGGCCCTAGGCTCGGGGACTACGTCCCGCGACGTCGTTAGGGGCGGATGTGCGAAAAAATTCCTCCGGCAGGCAGATTCCCGGGCAGGTGGGAGTTGCTACTGCCACCGTTGCCATGGTGGCCGTTGTGGTGGGCCTGGCCCAGATCCCCGGCGGAGCCGGGACGGCGGCGGGCGGTGCAGCTCAACTCATCCCGCCCGCAGTTCAGGCGACATCTGCCGGGGTGCCAGCCGGTGAGGTGCCGGCCGCCACCCCGACGGCGGGCCAACCGCCAGGCGGCCAGCCGCCGTCGTCCGCTGCCGCACCGCCCGCTGCACCGCCGTCGCCCGGGCAGCCGCCCGCGAGCGAACCGGCCGGTGCCGCCCCCGATGCGCAGGCAGTCCAGCGCGTGACGGACAGCTGCAGCCGCCGCCTGCAGAGCGACGCGGCCAACTCCGGGATTGTCAGCGGAACTGTTGTGCCGCGGCCCTACTCGCTGGTTTCCGTGGAGTATGCCGGAACCCCGCACCGGTCAACGGCCGGACCCGGCCTGGAGTCCTACGACGTCGAACTCTCCGTCACCACACAGCCCTTGGACGGGCCGGCCCAGACTGACCGGCGGGTGTGCCGTGTCTATGACTACGATTCGCACGTCGACTGGCTCCCGGCCGGGTGACCCATCAGGTGTCGCGGCCCGGCACGTGTCAGCGGCGGGCTTCCACCACGGGGATCGACGCCGTCTCATCCACCAGTTCCGCACGGGAACGGCCGTGGCCGCGGACCCACAGCCGGTACGCCAGCACGAGCACTCCCAGCCACACAGCGCCCACGTAGAGGGCGACCCGGGAGTCTTCAAACGCGCCCAGGATGACGATCACCAGGGCCATGAACGCGATGGTCAGGATGGATGCCGCCGGCCACCAGGGCGACGGGAATTCCGACGCCGGCAGGCCCTTGCGTGCTATCTCCCGCTTCATTGCCACATGGGACGCCAGGATCATGACCCACACCCAGACTGTGGCGAAGGTCGCGATCGAGGCGATCAGCAGGAACACGTCCTTTGGCATCACAGCATTCAGGACCACGCCCACCAACAGGACGACTGCCATCATCACTACGGTCATCCACGGCACCCCGTGGCGGGAGACCTTGCCGAAGCTGGCGGGGGCGTGGCCCTGCCGGGCCAGCCCGAAGAGGATGCGTCCGGCCCCGAAGATGTCGCTGTTGATGGCGGACAGGGCCGCGGTAATCACCACGGCGTTGAGGATGTGCGGGGCGGCCGGAATGCCGAGGCCGCTGAAGATCTGGACGAACGGGCTGCCGTTGGTGCCCACTTCGTTCCACGGGAACAGGCTCATCAGTACGGCCAGGGTCAGAACGTAGAACAGCAGCACGCGCACGGGCACGGTGTTGACTGCCTTGGGAATGACCTTCTTGGGATCGGCCGCTTCGCCGGCCGTGACGCCGATGGTCTCGATCCCGCCAAAGGCGAACATCACCACGGCGAACGAGGCCAGGAGCCCTTCGAAGCCGTTGGGGAAAATACCCCCGTGCTCCACGAGGTTGCCGATGCCCGGGGCAACTGTTGCCCCGCCTGCCTGGAAGCCGAAGATGATGATGGCGGCGCCGCCGGCGATCATGGCGATGATGGCCACCACCTTGATCAGCGAGAACCAGAACTCCAACTCGCCGAAGACCTTGACGCTGAGCAGGTTCAGGGCCGCCAGGAAGAAGATAATGGCCAGGACCCAGATCCACCGCTCCACTTCCGGGAACCAGAACCCCATATAGATGCTGAAGGCGGTGACGTCCGCGATGGCGACGATCGCCATCTCGAAGACATACGTCCAGCCGGTCACGAAGCCGGCAAGCGGGCCAAGGTAGCGGCTGGCGTACTGGCCAAAGGAACCGGAAACGGGGTGCCGTACGGCCATCTCGCCGAGTGCCCGCATCACCATGAACACGGCCGCGCCGCCGATCATGTACGCGAGGAGTACCGCCGGGCCGGCCTTCTGGATGGCGGAGGCCGATCCATAGAACAGCCCCGTGCCGATGGCCGAGCCGAGGGCCATGAAGCGGATGTGCCGGACATTGAGTCCGCGGTTCAGGACGGTGTCGACGGCGGCGCCCGCGGCGGCGCGGACCGTGCCGCCGGTGCTGGTGCTGTTGTCGGGCGCCCCCGTTTTGGCTTCTGTCTGGGCTTGTTGCATGCGAATACCTTCTCGTCATTGGGAGGGGGATCGCTATCCAGCAGACCACGTTCGGGGCAGCTGTGATCAGACTCACGGGCTCTTGGTGTCTTTCATTCCAGACTGTTCGGTTCCGGAATCCTTGCGCGAACGGGCAGGTGTGGCCCTGGGGGTGGGCGCGAACGGACAGGTGCGGCCCCGGGACCGTGACCCCGCCGGGGGACCAATACTGTCAGTGCCTGCTGGGATGCTGTGGGTATGGAAAGCAGAGCCGTGGTGGGGGCGTTGGAGGCTGTCGAGGCTTCCGTCGCGGCGTTGGCTGGTGTGCTCCGCGGTGATTCTGATGGTCCGGATGGTGGTGACCCTCTGCGGGACCTGGCGGATGTGTGCCTGGACGGGCTGGCCGAAGCGTCCCGCGTCGAAGCAGAGATGGCTGCCCTGAAGGTGCACCTGGCCGCCGAATACGCCGATGCGGCAACAGCGATGGCGGCGCCGGCTGTGTCCCCGCAGGAACGGACTGCCCAGGAGATGGCCATAACCGCCGAGGTCGCGTGCGTCCTGGCGGTCAGCGAACGCACCGCCAGTGCCTTCCTCTCCGAAGCACACACGCTCACCCGCACCCTCCCGCTGACATTGTCCGCGCTGCAGGCTGGAACCATTTCGTGGCAGCACGCCCGGATCATGGTGGACGAAACCGCCAACCTCGACCGAGTGGGAGCTGCAGCTTTGGAGGCGCATTTCCTGGACCCGGACGCGTCCGCCCCGGCCCGCGGCTGCCCCGCCGGGGAACTTGTCCCGGGCCGGTTCCGGGCGAAAGCCCGCACCTGGCGGGAACGGCACCACCCGGTCAGCATCGAAACGCGCCATGCCCGTGGTGTCGCGGACCGGCGGGTGGAGTACGTTCCGGACCGTGATGGCATGGCCTGGCTCTCCGCCTACCTCCCGGCCGCTACCGCCGCGGGGATCTGGGACCGCACCACCAGCGCCGCGCGAGCCCTTCAGGGCCCGGATGAGGCCAGGACCCTGACCCAACTCCGCGCCGACGTCGCCGCGACCTGGCTCCTCACCGCCGGGCGTGAACGAACACCGGCGGGCACAGCGAAGGGTGTTGCGGGTGGTGGAGAGGACGGCAACGGCATGGACCCTACCCCGGACGGCAACTATGCGGATTTTGCGCCGGATGCGCGGCGGGACCTTCTCCGGGCCGAGGGCGCCCAAGACGGTCTTGGGCCGTTGGGTGATGTTCCCTCGCCCGCAGCGCAGGTCCTGATTACGGTGCCGGTGTTCTCACTGCTGGGCCTGACCGAGGAACCGGCGATGTTGGACGGGTACGGCCCGGTACCGCCGTCCATGGCGCGCGCGCTCGTCGCGGACGGGGCGTCATCGCTCCTGCGGGTGCTGATTGATCCGCGCGATGGTGCACCGCTGGAGATAGGCCGAACCAACTACCGGATTTCCCAGCCGCTGCGGCAATGGCTGCGACTCAGGGACGGGAAGTGCCCGTTCCCCGGCTGCAACAACCATTCCCTTGACAACGAGGCCGACCACCTCCTCGCCTGGGCGCACGGCGGGACCACCGGGATCAGCAACCTCGGACAACCATGCCCCAAACACCACCGGCTCAAACACTCCACGGCCTGGACACCCGCCGGCGCGAGCATTAACGACCCGCCCGGCTGGACCTCACCCACGGGCCGCCGATATCCCAGCGAACAACCCGACTGGGAACCACCACACTGGCCAAGCCAGATCTTGGCCGGAGCAATGGCGGACAACGGCGGCTCCGGTATGCGCTCGGCTGCGTAACGGAGCCCCAAACTCGGAACACCAACCCCGGAGCCTCAGCGGTAGCCGGTGGCGTCAGCAGGGCGTCCGGCCTCCTGAACCTCGACCAGGTAGCGCCAGCAGTCGGGCCGTGAGCCGTCGATGTCCGTGAAGCCGTACTCCTGCGCCAGGCCGCCGGAGGAGAAGGAGCCGCCGGTGCGGAGGTTTACGTCCGGGTCCGCCGCCAGGGCCGCCACGGCGCGGCCCACAAAACGGGGGCTCTCGGAGATCGCGGCGAAGTGGGGCTGCGTTGGCTCAGCGTCTCGCCAAGTCGCTTCGGTGACGCCGAAATGCTCCAGCATCATTTCAGAGCGCATCCAGCCGGGGGTCAGCGCCACTGCGGTGCAGCCGAATCGCTTCAGCTCCTCGGCCTGGCTGAAGGCGAGCCGCAGGACTGAGTTTTTGACCAGGTCGTAGAACGTCGAGACCCTGTAATGGTCCGCGTTGTATTCGCGGGTGCCGTCAGTCATTTCCACCACCAGGCCGCCGGGGTTCCGGATCAGCAGCGGCAGCGCGAAGTGGCTGGTGATCAGGTGCGTATCGACAGCGGTATGCAGCATCCGCAGGCCGGAGCCCAGGTTGTGCGACCACACCGGAGTGTCCCATTCGATGAGGTTTTCCCCGCCCCAGATGTCGTTCACCAGGATGTCCAGGCGCCCATGTTCGTCGTCGATCCGCTGCACGAGCGACTCCACCGCCGCCGGATCCAGGTGGTCCACGCCGACGGCGATGCCCACCCCGCCGGCGGCCGTGACCTGCGCGGCAGTGTCCTCGATGGTCTCCGGCCGGCCGTAATCGGACCGTTGGCCCTGCGTGCTGCGGCCGGTGCAGTACACGGTTGCCCCGGCTTCGCCGAGCGCGACGGCGGTGCCGCGTCCTGCTCCGCGCGTGGCCCCGGCGACCAGTGCGACTTTTCCTGCCAACGGTTTGGTCATAGTTGCGTTCCCCACCCTTATGCGCTGGCCGCCGCGG
Organism: Arthrobacter sp. NPDC093128; assembly: GCF_040683875.1. NCBI lineage: Bacteria > Bacillati > Actinomycetota > Actinomycetes > Micrococcales > Micrococcaceae > Arthrobacter > Arthrobacter sp. NPDC093128. The sequence goes on along the minus strand of NZ_JBFBEY010000007.1, from coordinate 103,650 downwards.
CGGCGGCAACGGTCCGTGACCTCCATCGAAGCACCGGCCGCGCCTCCCCTGGACGAAGGTCTGGTATCCCAGACAGCTATGTGGTTCGATGGCGTGTCGGGGTGCCCGGCCAGGGCGCAGGCTTAAGTACGGGATACCGGACACCTGCCCATCTTCAGTCGAAGGGTCCGCCCGCGAGCGATGGAGGACAGCATGGCCGATGACGAGGCGCCCGTACGGGCAGCGTCAAAGACGGCAGCAAAGGTGACGTCGAAAGTCCCGGCGGCAGAAAACGCCCTGCGCATCCTCAAACTGCTGGCCTCCAAACGCGGTCCCATGGCGGCGTCGAACATTGCCACTGCGCTGGGCCTGCCGCGCTCCAGCGTCTACCACCTGCTGGGGGTCATGGAGGCAAACGGCTTCGTGATGCACCTGCATGAGGAGCAGCGGTACGGGCTGGGCATCAGCGCCTTCGAACTCAGCTCCGCCTATTCGCGCCAGGAGCCGCTGTCCAGGATCGGCCGGCCGATGCTCGCCTCGCTGGTGGACGTCATCGGTGAAAGCGCGCACCTGGCGGTGCTCCATGGCCGTGACGTGCTGTATATCGTGGAGGAGCGCGCCAAGAACCGGCCGTCCCTGGTGACCGACGTCGGCGTCCGGCTGCCCAGCCACCTCACCGCCAGCGGGCGGGCCATCCTCGCGGCGCTGCCCAAGTCGCAGGTCCGCGCGCTGTACCCGAACACCGCCGCCTTCACGGCCCGGCATGAGGTGGAAGGCGCCATCATGAAGTACTCGGCGCTGTCCTCGCACCTGGACCAGGTCCGGCAGCGCGGCTATGCCACCGAACACGGCGAGGTGACCCCCGGCTTCGGCTCGATTGCCGCTGCAGTGACGGACCACGTCGGATGGCCGACGGCGGCGGTCGCCGTGACCTTCCTCGAGGACAAGCTCCCGGCGGACCAGTGGCCTGCCCTCGCCGCCCGCATCCGGAAAGTGGCGGACGAACTCTCCGTGCGCATCCACGGCCGCCCCGCCCAGTAACTCACCGGCCCCGGCCCAACTGACTGGCACTAAACGTCGTCAAACCAGCTTTTCGCGACGTTAAATGCGAGCTAGTTGGGACAGGGCGGGCGCGTCTGGAATCCCGGACAGCACTCGCCGGCAGGCCCTGTTTCCGCCCGGCCGGACAGGCTTTAGTGGATACAGAACCTCTTTCCTCCCGAACCACCATCACCAATCACCAAGCACACGAAGGAGCCCCTCATGGCACCCGCCGATTTCACTACCGGTGCCCGCCCGGTCAAAGCAGCCCGCGGTACCGAGCTCACCGCCAAGTCCTGGCAGACCGAAGCCCCGCTGCGGATGCTGATGAACAACCTCGATCCCGAGGTCGCCGAGCGTCCGGACGACCTGGTGGTCTACGGCGGCACCGGCCGTGCGGTCCGGTCCTGGGCCGCGTTCGATGCGATCACCCGCACCCTGGAGACGATGGAAAAGGACGAGACCCTGCTGGTCCAGTCCGGCAAGCCCGTCGGTGTGTTCCGCACCAACGAGTGGGCGCCGCGCGTGCTCCTGGCCAACTCGAACCTTGTCGGGGACTGGGCGAACTGGCCCGAGTTCCGCCGGCTCGAGGCCGAGGGCCTGATGATGTACGGCCAGATGACCGCCGGGTCCTGGATCTACATCGGCACCCAGGGCATCCTGCAGGGCACCTTCGAGACCTTCGCCGCGATCGCCCGCAAACTCACCGGGGACGAGAACGGCACCCTCGCCGGCACCCTGACCCTCACCGGCGGCTGCGGCGGCATGGGCGGCGCCCAGCCGCTCGCGGTGACCCTGAACGACGGCGCCTGCCTGATTGTCGACGTCGACGAGACCCGGCTGCGCCGCCGCGCCGGCAAGCGCTACCTCGACGAGGTCGAAACCGACCTCGACGCCGCCATCGCCAAAGTCCTCAAGGCAAAGGAAGAACGCCGCGGCTGGTCCGTCGGCTACGTCGGCAACGCCGCCGAGGTCTTCCCCGAAATCCTGCGCCGCCACACCGCCGGCGAGCTCACCGTCGACATCGTCACGGACCAGACCTCCGCGCACGACCCGCTGAGCTACCTGCCCGAGGGCATCACCGTGGACGAGTGGCAGGCCGAGGCCGCCGCGGACCCCGAAGGGTTCACCAAGAAGGCCCAGGCCTCGATGGCCCGCCAGGTCCAGGCCATGGTCGAGTTCCAGGACGCCGGGGCCGAGGTCTTCGATTACGGGAACTCCATCCGGGACGAGGCCCGCACGGGCGGCTATGACCGGGCGTTCGAGTTCCCCGGCTTCGTCCCGGCCTACATCCGGCCGCTGTTCTGCGAGGGCCTGGGCCCGTTCCGCTGGGTCGCCCTGTCCGGGGACCCCGAGGACATCGCCGTGACCGACGCGGCGATCAAGGAACTGTTCCCGGAGAACAAGCACCTGCACCGCTGGATCGACGCAGCACAGGAACGGGTCGAGTTCGAGGGCCTGCCCGCGCGGATCTGCTGGCTCGGCTACGGCGAACGCGCCAAAGCCGGGCTGCTGTTCAACCAGCTGGTCAAGGAAGGCAAAGTCAAAGCACCCATCGTGATCGGCCGGGACCACCTCGACTCCGGCTCCGTCGCCTCCCCGTACCGGGAAACCGAGGCCATGGCCGACGGCTCCGACGCGATCGCCGACTGGCCGCTGCTGAACGCCCTGCTGAACACCGCCTCCGGCGCGACCTGGGTCTCGATCCACCACGGCGGCGGCGTCGGCATCGGCCGCTCCATCCACGCCGGCCAGGTCTCCGTCGCCGACGGCACCGACCTCGCCGCGCAGAAGCTCGAACGCCTCCTCACCAACGACCCCGGCATGGGCGTCATCCGCCACGCCGACGCCGGCTACGACCGCGCCCTCGACGTCGCCCAAGAACGCGGCGTCCGCATCCCGATGAACGAAGGAACTGCAAAGTGACTGTCATAACGCAAGCACCGCTCACTGTCACCCTCGGCTCCAGCGGCGTGACCCCCGAGGACGTTGTCGCCGTCGCCCGCCACGACGCCAAGGTGACCATCTCCCAGGAAGCGCTGGACACGGTTGCAAAGGTCCGCGCCCACATCGACGACCTCGCACACAGCGAGGTTCCCGCCTACGGCATCTCCACCGGCTTCGGGGCCTTGGCCAACCGGCACATCCCCAACGAGCTGCGCACCCAACTGCAGAAATCACTGATCCGCAGCCACGCCGCCGGCATGGGCCCGGCCGTGGAACGCGAAGTGGTCCGCTGCATCATGTTCCTGCGCGCCAAGACCCTCGCTTCCGGCCGCACCGGCGTCCGGCCCGTCGTCCTGCAGACCATGGTGGACGTGCTCAACGCCGGCATCACGCCGGTGGTCCGTGAATTCGGCTCGCTCGGCTGCTCCGGCGACCTCGCCCCGCTGTCCCATTGCGCCCTGGTGCTGATGGGCGAGGGGGAAGCGACCGGCCCCGACGGTGAGCTTTATGGCGCGAAGGGCGGCCGCACCGTCGCCGAGCTCCTCGCTGGACACGGGATCGAACCCGTCACGCTCGCGGAGAAGGAAGGGCTGGCGCTCGTCAACGGCACTGAGGGCATGCTGGGCATGCTGCTGATGGCCATCGCGGACATCCGCCAGCTGCTCACGACGGCGGACATCACCGCCGCGCTCAGCGTCGAGGCGCTGCTCGGCACGGACCAGGTGTTCCTGCCCGAGCTGCACGCCGCGCTCCGCCCGCACCCGGGCCAGGCGGCGTCTGCGGACAACATGCTGCGGGTACTGTCCAATTCCCCGATCGTGGCGTCGCACCGCATCAACGACACCAAGGTGCAGGACGCGTATTCACTGCGCTGCGCACCCCAGGTGGCCGGTGCCGTCCGCGATACGGTGGACCACGCGGCGCTCGTCGCCTCGCGTGAACTCGCCGCAGCCATCGACAACCCCGTGGTCCTGCCGGACGGCCGGGTCAGCTCCAACGGCAATTTCCACGGCGCCCCCGTGGCGTATGTCCTGGACTTCCTGGCGATCACCGTGGCGGATTTGAGCTCCATCGCGGAACGCCGCACGGACCGCATGCTGGACCCGGCGCGTTCACACGGGCTGCCGGCCTTCCTGGCCGCGGATCCCGGGGTGGACTCCGGCCTGATGATCGCCCAGTACACGCAGGCCGGGCTCGTCTCGGACAACAAGCGGCTCGCCGTTCCTGCCTCGGTGGATTCCATCCCGAGCTCCGCCATGCAGGAGGACCATGTGTCCATGGGCTGGCACGCGGCGCGCAAGCTGAGGAAGGCCGTGGAGAACCTGCGCCGCGTCCTGGCCATCGAGCTGGTGACCTCGGCGCGGGCCATCGACATGCGGACCCAGCTGTCCGGAGGGGAACTGACGCCGGGACCGGCCGGCACTGCCGTCATCGCGGCACTTCGCAACGTGGTGGACGGTCCGGGAACCGACAGGTTCCTGTCGCCGGAACTGGAGGCCGCAGACCGGCTCGTCGCGTCAGGCGAGATCCGCGCGGCAGCCGAATCCGCCGTCGGAATTCTGGCCTAAAAATGAATATTGTGCATCAGGAATGACAAATTCCCGGCGCCCCCGCAACACTTAGCGACACAACGGGCGGGGGCCCGGGAATTGTAGTAGAACTAAAGATGTAGTGATGAAGTCCACACCAACGATGTTGTGGCAAACGAACATATACAAAGGGGTAGAAGTTCAATGAAAGCACGGGGGACGGTTCTGTCCAGGCGGATGGCATTTGCTGCCACGGTTTCCGACTGGAGGAGCCTCAAAGCAGGCGAGCGGGTCGAAATCCTCAAGCACGCGCATGTGGTGGCTGCAGGTGAAGTTGAGGAAGTTTCCGTGAGTGGAAACGTGCTTTGGCTGGTGCCTTCAAGCCCGTCGGAAAACCAGCTCTTTATGAAATCCGACGGCGTCCAGGTCCGCAGGGCGTAAGTCCTCGGACGTAAGCCGCCGTAGTTAAGCGGCGATGTCCTCGTAAGTCTCACCGAACGGGACGGAGTCGTCCAGGGCCACGGTGTAGGCGCCAGGCTCGAGCCGGGTAACGCGGATACCGCAGTTACCGTCCTCGACGGCGGCTTCGATGAGCTCCTGGACGGCGCTCTCCAGGCCGTCGTGAACCTCCTCGGCGGTCGAAAATGTCAGGCGGATCGATCGGACGTTGCTGGTCTGGGATTCCATGATGGCGGAGCTCATTGCAGGACTTTCTCTAAACTGATTGCCGGTTTGGCCACAGACCAGTCTACCGGCGATGTCAAAAAAGGTAAGATGTCAGGCATTTGTCCCGCAGGATTTCGGGTCCACCGAAGTCCTGCGGGACAGCCTGTTTTCAGCCTTCCCGGCCCGGGCTGCGGCCCTGGCGGGGCCAAGTCGCCTAGCGCTTGACGGCGTCGAGCTTGAGCATCCTGGCGATGACGCCGTCCAGCTCGGAGTCATCGAAGATCTTCTTCCAGTCGTCCTTGATGATGGTGTCCTTGCCGTACTGGATGGCGATTTCGCAGGCCTCGGAGAACGGGTTGGAACCGCGGAGGGCGTTGGTCAGGGCGATCTGTACGTGGCCGAACAGCATGGCCTTGGCTGCTTCCTCCGGGACGCCGGCGGTGTGCACGGTCTCGTGCAGCGCCTCGTTGAGCAGGGTGCCGATCATGCAGGCCACGGTTTCCACCAGGGTGGGTTCGAGGATGGCGAGCTGCTTCACGGTGACCCAGTGCACGTCGATGACGGGGGCGTAGATGGTGCGGATGACGGCCTCGGCCGAATCGCGGGTCGTGGCCGGTGCGTCCTCGTCGATGGCGGCCACAACGTTCTGCGGGGCGCCTTCGCCGCCGAAGGTGTCGGCCCATTCTTCCTTGGTGGTGCGCTCCAGGAACACGGACGGATGGCACGGGTGCGCCACGGCCTGGACCACGTCGTCGCGCTTGGCCAGCAGCCCGGCGTAGGCCGCTGCCGGGTCCAGGGTGAGCAGGATTGCGCCGGCCTTCATCTGGGGGACGACGCCCTCGGACACAACGCCCAGGACGGTGTCGGGGACGGCGAGGATCACCACGTCGGCGCCCTTGACGGCGTCGTCGGTGGAGGTGATTTCGCGGCCTTCGGTGCGGACGCGGTCCTGGCCTGCGGGGGAGTTCTCGCTGTAGAAGACGGTGTGGGCGCTCTTCTGGAGGTTCCGGGAAACGCGCATCCCCATTTTGCCACCGGCTCCGATGACGGCGACGGTCAATTGCTCTGCTGACATTTCACTTGCTCCTTAGGAAATCGATGCTTTGCTGGGTCCACTGGTTTTCGAGGCGGATGGTTTCCGCCTCGGAGTCCTGCCACGGCAGCCAGTGTTCGACGATTTGGTTGATGTTTCTTTCTTTGGGCTGAAACTTCCCGGCCATGTAGTCATAGTCGAGAAGGCCTTCGCCGAGGGGAGCGCCGGAGTACGTGAACCCGACCCACCCCTCCTTGCGGCTGAACGCAAAGTCTTTGATGTGCATGTTCAGGACATAAGGCGCGACGGCGTCAATCACCTCACGCGGCATCTCCAGCGCCGCGACCGTGTTGGCCGGGTCGCTGCAGATGCCCAGGTAGGGGCTGTCCACGCGGCGGATCACGTCCAGGATCCGTGAGGTGGGGACCTGTTCGTAGGTTTCCACCGCGATCTTCACCCCGGCTGCCTGGAATTCCGGCAGGACCTCGGCGAAGATTGCTGCCGCCTCGTCAGCCGTCGGGGTGTGGCCCGGGACGTTGAACATGGTCCGCAGCAGGGGAGATCCGAGGATCCCGGCGATGCGCAGGAACCTGCGCAGGTGCTCCGGGCGGATGCCCTTGGTGCCCAGTTCCAGCGCGACGCCGAGGCGGTCCGCGGTGGCCCGCACGGCTGCGAGTTCCGTCTCGGTCATGGATTCCAGCGGGGCGTAGTCGCAGATCTGGAAGAGCTCCACGCCCAGGGCCGCGGTCCGCTCCAGTGCCTGGTGGATACTGAGCGGCTCGGAGACCTTGTCCGAGAGCTGCCAGAAGAACGCGTAGCTGCTCAGACCGATCGTTGAACCCTGGCCAATCCGTGAACCCTCGCCGACGCCGCTCATGCGGCCACCTTGTTCGCGGCAAGCCGTGCGGCGGCCTCGTCCAGGATGGCCTTGAGCGCCTTCGGATCGTGGGCGAAGCGGCCCAGGAACAGCCCGGCGACGGACATGTCGAGCTGGCTGATCAGGCCGGGGCCGGCGCTGCCACCGTAGATGACCCGGCTCTCGGCCTGCCCGGGCAGGGAGCGCAGGTGCGCATCCAGCCCTGCGATGACGGCACTGATGTACTGCGGGGTGGCAGGTTCGGGTGCGCCGATGGCCCACTGCGGCTCGTAGGCCACGATGGTCCGGCCGGCGGGTCCGAGGGACTGGGCCCGAACCAGGGCCCCGTTGATCTCGGCGCTGCAGAGGGCGACGGCCTCCTCCACGGAGCCCTGCACCAGCTCGCCGACGCACAGGACGGGGATCAGGCCGTTGCGGTACGCCGCGGCCGTCTTCAGCCCGATGACCGTGTCATCCTCGCCAAAGATCCGGCGGCGTTCGGCGTGGCCCACCTCGGCGTAACGTCCGCCGAGCTCGGCCACGGTCTTGCCGCCGACTTCGCCGGTGTAGGGTCCTTCGTCTTCCCAGAAGATGTCCTGGGCTCCGGCGGCTGCCCCTGCGGTTCCGAGGATGCGGGCCGCTTCGGGCAGTACCGGCAGGGTGGGCAGCACGAACAGTTCGATGTCGCCGTTCTGGACCGCCGGGTGCGCGAACGCGATGGTGGCCACTTCGCGGCAGTATTCGAGTGTGCGTTCGTAGCCGAAGTACATCTTCAGGCTGACGCCGATGATGGCCTTCGGTGTTGTTGCTGTCTTAGCAGGAAGTGACACCTTCATAGTCCTTAATCAGGGTGACCTTTTCGGCCGAGGCGGAGGTCTCGTCAAAGGTGTAGGTGAGCCATTCGCGGGCGAGCCGGCGGGCCAGTTCCAGTCCGACGACGCGCTGGCCGAAGGTGAGGACCTGGGCGTTGTTGCTCAGCACGGAGCGTTCCACCGAGAAGCTGTCGTGCGCGGTGACGGCGCGGACGCCGGGGACCTTGTTCGCGGCGATGGCCACGCCGAGCCCGGTGCCGCAGACCAGCAGGGCACGGTCGGCCTTGCCGGCGGCAATCAGTTCGGCGGCGGCGATGGCCACGGACGGGTAGGGGGTGTGGCTGGTGGCGTCCACCCCGACATCGGTCACGGATTCGACCAGGTCGGAGGCCTCCAGGTCAGCCTTCAGGGCTTCCTTGTATTCGAATCCGGCGTCGTCGGCTCCGATGACCAGGCGCAGTTTGGCGCTCATGCTTTCTCCTTAATAGTTGTCTGTTCGGTGAGGGTGTTGTGGATGGCTCGGACGATCAGTGCCATGGAGACCGCTCCGGCGTCCGGGGTGCCGAGGCTCTTCTCGGCGTGCGGGCGGGCGCGGCCCATCAGGGGCAGCAGTTGGGCGGTGTCTTCGGCGGCCTGCTGCGCAACGGTGGCGGCGGCGCCCCAGGCCTCGGTGAGGGACTGCCCGGCATTCACTCCGGCTGCCAGTGCGTCGCGGAACGGGACCAGGACGTCCACCAGGGTCTTGTCCCCGGGTTTGGCCTTGCCGAAGTCCATGATCGCGAACGCGGCGCCGGCCACTCCGGCGGCGACAGTCCCGGCGTCGGGGGCTTTGGTGTCCCCAACCGCGTCACCGACGGCCCGCAGGGCCATGCCCCAGAGGGCACCGGAGGTACCGCCGGCCTTGTCGGCCCAGGCGTCTGCGGCGAAGTGCAGCGTGGTGGCGGCCCCGGCACCGCGGGCGACGGCGTCGCGGGCTGCGTCAACGGCGGCGCGGACGCCGCGTTCCATGCCGATGCCGTGGTCGCCGTCGCCGGCGATGGCATCGATCCGGCCGAGCTCGTCGGCGTTGGCGTCCACCACGGCCTTCGCGGCGCCCAGCGCGGCGAGGACCCGAACGGCGCCGGCGCGGGACTCATCCGTTGCGTCAGGAATGGAGAGTTCGACGTCGGCAAGCTCGGTGCCGTCGGACGCTGAGAGGGCTTCGGCGGTGACCGCGCCGCGGCGGAAGGCCGGGGCGTCGGCGGGGGCGTTCCAGAGGGTCTCGAGTTCGTCGTCGAGCCAGAAGAGGGTGAGGGAGGTGCCGGCCATGTCGAAGCTGGTCACGAGTTCGCCCACCTGCGGGTCCACGGCTTCCAGGCCCGCTTCGGCCAGGAGCTGGGCGACGCGGCGGTAGACCACGAACAGCTCCTCGTACTTGACGCTGCCCAGACCGTTGAGGATGGGGACAACCCGCGCCCCCTTGGTCTCCAGGCCCTCGGGGACTTCGGTGAGGAGCTTGGAAACGAGCAGCTCGGCGAGTTCGTCCGCCGTCGGGATGTCCGTCTCGCCGATGCCGGGTTCGCCGTGGATGCCCATGCCGACGGCCATCCGGCCCTCGGGGACGGAGAACAAGGGGTGGTCGGCGCCCGGCAGGGTGCAGCCGGTGAAGGCCACGCCGAAGGAACGGGTGCGGTCGTTGGCGCGCTCGGAGATGTCCATGATCCGGTCCATGGGGTGACCGGCTTCGGCGGCCGCGGCGGCCACCTTGAAGACGGTCAGGTCCCCGGCGATGCCGCGGCGCTTGGCGCGCTCGGCGAGCGGGGCGGAGGAGACGTCGTCGGTGACGGCGATGCTGCGGCAGTCGATGCCTTCCTTGCGGAGGCGGTCCTGGGCCTGGTTGAAGTGCAGGACATCGCCGGCGTAGTTGCCGTAGCCCAGCAGCACACCGGCCCCGTTGTTGGCGGCCTTCGCCACGTTGTAGACCTGCTTCGCGGAGGGGGACGCGAAAAGATTGCCCATCGCGGCCCCGTGGGCCAGGCCCTGTCCCACCAGGCCGGCGAACGCCGGGTAGTGGCCGGAGCCGCCGCCGATCACCAGCGCCACCGTGTCCGGGGTGCTCTTGGTGTTGCGGACGACGCCGCCGGACACGCGCTTCACCCACCGGCCGTGGGAGGCGACAAAGCCTTCGATCATCTCGTCAGCGAAGGCTGAAGGTTCATTGAACAGGCGGGTCATGGGAAAGCTCCTGGAGTTATTGCTCGCTCCGGTGGCTCGACCACCGGGTTTGTTGGGTTGGTGCGGAGGCGTCCCCGGGCAAGGGGGACGCCTCCGGGCCTGTTACGGCTCGGCGTGGTGTCCGGCCCCCGCGGGGTCCAGGGCTTCAGCCGGGACGCCTTCGCTGACCTTGCCGGCGCGGCTCAGCGCCACCATGAGGATGGAGGACAGGAGCATAAAGCCGCCGACGACGAACATCGGCACCGTGTACCCGCCGGTCAGGTCCTTGAGCCAGCCGGTGACGTAGCCGGCGCTGAAACCGGCCAGGTTGCCCACGGTGTTGATCAGGGCGATGCCGGCGGCGGCTGCTGCGCCGGTGAGGAACTGGGTGGGCACCGTCCAGAAGTTGGGCAGTGCAGCGAAGATGGACATGGCCGTGATGGTGATGACGGCGATCGTCGCGGCCGGCGAACCGGCGAACAATGCGAGCGGGATGCTCAGGCCGCCGATGAGGGCCGGAAGGGCGATGTGCCAGGTCTTGACGCCGCGCTTGGTGGCGTCCTTGGACCAGAAGTACAGGGCGAACGCCGCCGGCAGGTACGGGATGGCGGTGATGAGGCCCTTCTGGAGCACATCGAACTTGGTGCCGTAGATGCCTTCGAAACCGGCGATGATGGTCGGCAGGAAGAATCCGAGGGCGTACAGGCCGTAGATGAAGCCGAAGTAGATGGCCGAGAGCATCCAGACCCTGCCGTTGCCGAAGACGGTGCGGACGCTGACGTGCTTGTTGCTGGCGGTGGTCGCCTTCTTTTCGGTCTCCAGCGCACCGGTCAGCCAGGTCTTTTCCTCGGCGGTCAGCCACTTGGCTTTCGCGGGGGAGTCAGCTAGGTAGAACCAGGCGATGACGCCGACGATGATGGCCGGAAGGGCCACGCCGAGGAACATAACGCGCCAGCCGGAGAGGCCGAAGAGGCCGTGCTGCTGGATGAGGAGGCCGGCCAGCGGGGCACCAATGACGGTGGTCAGCGGCTGCGCCAGGTAGAACAGGGCAAGGATCTTGCTGCGGTGCCGGGACGGAACCCAGAGGCTGAGGAAGAGGATGGCGCCGGGGAAGAAGCCGGCCTCGGCCACGCCCAGGATGAAGCGCAGGATGTAGAGATGCTCCACGCTGCCCACCCAGGTGAACAGCAGGGACACGATGCCCCAGCTGACCATGATCCGGGCCAGCCAGCGGCGTGCGCCGAACTTGTGCAGTGCCAGGTTGCTGGGGATCTCGAGCAGGATGTAGCCGATGAAGAAGACGCCTGACGCGAAGCCGAACTGGGCTGCCGAGAGGGCCAGATCGGTGTTCATGCCGTTGGGGCCGGCGAACGAAATGGCCGTCCGGTCCAGGTAGTTGATGAAGAACATCAGGGCAACGAACGGCACCAGCCGGATCGCCACTTTCCTGATTGCAGATTTTTCGACCACCGATTGTGTGGTGTCCACGTTGACTCCTAGATGTTGGTGTCCCGGCCGCATCCTGCGCTGGAGGCGTGGGGCTGGTTTCGAGGCTTAGCGCCGGGTGTGCGTATCAAGGTGGGGGGCTAGGCCTGTGACTTCCACCATAAGGCCGAAACGGCAAATTGGTCAACCGGTTGACTGGTTTATGTCCGCGGGGGCGGATGCCGTTCAGGGCAGCGTCCGGTTGCTACGCTGAGACTGTGTCAGCAAACTCCGCCGCCTCGACGGCCAAAATCAGCGCCGCGCTCGGTTCCATGGGGCAGGGTTCTGTCGTCTCCGAGGTAGCCGAGAGGCTGATGGCCTACTTCACCAGCGGTGACATCGCCGCCGGAACCCGCCTTCCAGCCGAGCGCCAGCTGGCTGCATCGCTCGGGGTGGGCCGCTCAGCGGTCCGCGAAGCATTGGCGGCCCTGGAAATCCTGGGCATCGTGATCGTCCGCCCGGGGTCCGGGACGTATCTGCGCGACGGCGTCTCCGAACTCCTGCCGCGGACCCTCAGCTGGGGACTCATGCTGGGTGAACCGAGGACGCGTGAGCTGGTTGAGCTGCGGAGCGGACTGGAGGTCCAGGCCGGGCAGCTTGCTGCGGCCAGGATCACGGACGAGGCACTGGGGCGCATGCGCGCCAACCTCGACGCGATGGAAAAGAACCTGGACCACCTGGCAGCATTCGTGGAAGCCGACGCCGCCTTCCACAAGGAAATCGCCACCAGTTCCGGAAACCAGGTACTGCAGGAGCTGCTGCAGAGCATCCGCTCCCTGCTGCGGATCTGGGTTGACCGTGCACTGACCGATGAAGGGCACGCTGCCGCCGCGCTCGCAGAGCACCGGGCCATTTTCGAGGCGCTCGAATCACACGATGCCGAAGCAGTCACGAAGGCCATGGCCTCCCATATGACTACAGCCTCGCGCCGCCTGCTGGCCGGCTACGACGCCGCGCAGTAACCACTGGCGGACGGCCATTGAGCCGCCGCGCCCCATCCGATATCGTCAAGGCGACAGGACCGCCCTGGGTCAGCTGGGTGCAGTCACCAGCCACCAGAGAGCAGCCTTCCGTGACTACCGAGCACTCCGCAACACTGCACTCCGCAACACTGTCCGCCCAGGCGGTTTCCGACAAGCGCCCCGCGCTCGAACGGCGCCTTGATCCGCAGGTCCGCATGCTTGCCGTGGGCGTCTGGACGGCCGAGCTGGTGGGGGACGAACTGGCGAACATCAGCTACGGCGGCAGGCCCGTGCTTCGTGCCATCAAAGCGGTGGTGCGGGACCACGAATGGCGCACCTTTGCGCCGTCGGTACGGGACCTTGCCGAACTGAAGGACGACGACGGCGTCAGCCTCCGTCTCCACGTCGATTATGCGGCACCCGGCTCGGCGGACTCCGCTGCCCCCGCCTTCGAAGCCATGCTGATGCTGCGGGTCACTCCGGCCACGGTGGAGGTATCGTTCTCGGGCCGGGCGAAGACAGCGTTCCGGCGGAACCGGATCGGCCTGGTGGTCCTCCATCCCACCGGCGAAGCCGGACGGGACGTCAGCGTGGTGTCGCCGGACGGCAACGTAACCGCCGGGGCCTTCCCCACGGACATCAGGCCGGACCTGGTTTTCACGGACATCTCCTCGCTGGAGTGGGCCGACGCGGGGACCGCCTTCGACCTTGGCTTTTCCGGGGACATCTTCGAAACCGAGGACCAGCGGAACTGGAGCGACGGGTCCTTCAAGACCTACAGCACCCCGTCCGCACTGCCCATCCCGGTGGACGTGGCCGCGGGTGACGCCGTGACCCAGTCGGTCAGCATTGAGGCCCTCAGCATCGAGACGCCGGACAACCCCGCCCCCGGCGGCTACGACCGCATGGCCTTCACGTTGGGCGAGCCGGTGGGCACTGTCCCGGCGCTGGCGCTCTCCGTGGACCCGGCCGGAGCGGCGGCTGCAAACGCCGGGGAGGGAGCGCAGCTTCCCGGCCTCGACGCCGTCCTGGTGGAACTGTACGAACCCCGGGAGCTCTGGCCGGCCAAGCTTGCCGCCGCGGCCCGGGAGGCCGACCGCCACGGTGCGGCGCTGGATGTACGGGTCGTTTCGGCGTCCGCGGACGGCGTGGCGGAAGCCCTCAGCGGAGCCCGCGGCGGGCAGCTGTCGCGGATCATCCGCTTGGGACTGTTCCACCCCGAAACGCAGTGCACGGATCCGGCGGCGTTTGCCGCGCTGAAGGAGCCGCTGCAGCTCGCAGGATTCAGCGGGCAGCTCCTGGCCGGCACCAGCTCGCATTTCACCGAACTAAACCGGTGGATTGCCGGCGGCGGCAGCCCCGTCCCGCAGGACGCCGATGCCCTGGCGTTCAGCCTCACGCCGCAGGTCCACAGCACGGAGATTCCCCACATCGTGGAGACCGTACCCATCCATGGGGTCGCCGCGGCCAATGCCGTAAGGCTCGGGGAAGGGCGCCCTGTCCACGTGGGCCCCATTACCCTCAAGCCCCGGTTCCACGCCCCTGACCAGCACGCCGACGGTGATGAACTCCAGGACCACAGCTTCACCGCAGCGTGGACCCTGGCCAGCCTCAAGGCCCTTACCCTCGAGGGTGTGGCCTCCGTGACGTACTTCGAGGCCGGATCTCCGCGGGGCATCGCAGCACCAGACGGCACCCTCAATCCCGTGGGGGAGCTGCTGCAAAAGCTGGCCGCGTGCAAGGGCGAACCTGTGCTGGCGGCCACCCGGCAGCCGGTTCAACGAACCGCCGGGAAGACCCCGCTGACGGTTTACCCGGTGCAGTCAGCCGCCGGCCTGCAGGTGTTCCTGGGCAACCTCAGCCCGCGCGAAGCCACAGCGGTGCTGTCCCTTCCGGGCGGCGCCCATGCGGCGGCAGAGATGACGGTGATCGGGGCCGCGGCCGGCGCCACCGCGGTTGCGGATCCCGCGGAGGCATCATCACCGGACAACGGAGTTCTGGCGGTAACGCTGGGACCGTGGTCCACCGCCGTCGTCACCTTCGGGGACTGACCCCGGCCTCTAGCCCAGCAGCGTGTTGACCAGCCGCGCGGCCACTTTGGCCGTGCGCTGGTCGATGTCGAATTCCGGGCTCAGCTCGGCGACGTCCAGGTGCAGCAGTTTCCCGCTGGCAGCCACCTGCCGGCACACGGCGCTGATCACGGCCAGGGGCACCCCGAACGCGGCCGGGGCACTGACTCCCGGGGCCACGGCGGCGGGCAGCACATCCAGGTCGATGGTCAGGTAGAGGACATCCACGCTATCCAGGAAGTCGGCCACGAATTTCCGGGTGGCCTCCGCCGAGGACTCCTCATCCAGCAGGTACTTGACGCCCAGCCGTTCGGCGGTCCTGAACAGGGCGCGGGTGTTGTTGGGCTCGGAAATCCCGACGACGGCGTAGTTAAGTCTGCGTTCGGCGGCCTCCTCCGCCCGGGCCATCTGCAGGAAGGGAGTGCCGGAGGACGGCTCCGGAGCGTCGCGGAGGTCGAAGTGCGCGTCCAGGTTCAGCACGCCCAGCCGCTTCCCGCCGCGGACGGCTTCGGAACCGGCCACACCAAGGTAGCTGGCGAACGCGGTTTCGTGGCCGCCGCCCAGCACCACGGTGAGGTTGCCGGCGTCGAGCATTTCAGCGACTGCCAGCCCGGCGCGCGCCTGTCCGGCCTCCAGGGCGTTGTCCTTGACGGTCACATCACCGGCGTCGAACACCTCGCGCCGGAGGTGGAACGCAAGCGGACCGAGGGCGGCCCGGATGGCGCCGGGGGCCGCAGCGGCGCCCACCCGGCCCTTGTTGCGCAGCACGCCCGCATCGCTGCTGAAGCCGAGAATGACGGCGGGTCGGCTGCCGGGCGCTGCGTGGTCGGGTAGGGGAGCGGCGGGCTCGTGGCGATACGGCGTGACGGCCTGCCACCAGCGGCGGTGCTCGGCGCCGTCGCCGTCGAAACGGCCCCTCCACGTGAGCGGCGGGATGTCGACTGTTAGGGCTGTGTGAGGCATACTCCAAGCTCACCGCAGCAGTGCCCCCAAAACCAGCCCCGCCGCCGTCTGGCTGTCCCAAATCCCGGACATGCCCCAAAAGCCACCTGCTGGGACGCTAGTGGATGCCCAGTGCCTGCTCGATGGGGCCGACGGCGAAGAAGAGCAGGAACGCGGCCGCCACGGCCCACATGAGCGGGTGGACGTCGCGCGCGCGGCCCTGGAAGGTGCGGATCAGGACGTAGGCGATGAAGCCGGCGCCCAGGCCGTTGGCGATCGAGTAGGTGAACGGCATCAGGCTGAAGGTCAGGAACGCGGGAATCCCGATGCCCCAATCCTGCCAGTCGATCTTGCCCACCTGCGAGACCATCAGGAAGCCAACCACCACCAGCGCCGGGGCCACTGCCTCGAACGGCACCAGGTTGATCAGCGGGGTAAAGAACATGGCCACGAGGAACAGCAGGCCGGTGACGATCGACGCCAGGCCCGTCCGCGCGCCTTCGCCGATGCCGGCCCCGGATTCCACGTAGATCTGGTTGGAGGAGACGGAAGCGCCGCCGCCCACAATTGCGCCGAGCGCGTCGATCTGCAGCACGCGGTCCACGTCGGGGATGTTGCCGTCCTTGTCCACGGTTCCGGCCTCGTTGGCCAGGCCCACCATGGTGCCCATGGCGTCGAAGAAGATGCTCAGCAGGATCACGAATGCCAGCAGTGTTGCCGCTACGAAGCCCAGGCGTTCGAAGGCGCCGATGGGGTTGGCCTTGCCGATCAGCGACAAGTCGGGCGCGGCCCACTCGGTGAAGGTCGGGGCCACCAGGGACCAGCCCTGCGGGTTGAACGGCTTGCCCGGGGAGAAGCTCGCGCCGATGTGCAGGGTGAATTCCAGGATCACGGCGAGCACGGTGGAGGCCACGATGCCGATCAGGATGGCGCCCCTGACCTTGCGGACCACCAGGGCGATGGTCAGGATCAGGCCGAACACGAACACCAGGGTGGGCCAGCCCAGGAGCTTCCCATCGAAGCCAAGGCCCACCGGTACCGTGGTGCCGGCGGCATCCGGGATGCGGCGGACAAAACCTGCGTTGACCAGCCCGATCAGGGCGATGAACAGGCCGATGCCCACCACGATGGCCGTCTTGAGCCCGTCCGGAACGGCTTTGAACACCGCGGTGCGGAACCCGGTGAGGACCAGGATCAGCATGGTGACGCCGGATAGCACCACGAGGCCCATCATGTCCGGCCAGGTCAGGCCCGGATTCGTTGCCACGGTCACGGCCACGAAGGCATTGACGCCCAGCCCGGTGGCCATGGCGAACGGATGCTTTGCCCACGCGCCCATGAGGATGGTCAGGATGCCTGCCACGAAGGCGGTGACGGCTGCGACGGCCGGAAAGCCCAGGGTTGCGCCGCTGGAGTCGGCCACGGAGAGGATCAGGGGATTCAGCACCACGATGTAGCTCATGGCGAAAAAGGTGGCAAAGCCTCCGCGGATCTCGCGGGAGTAGTTGGACCCCCGCTCGGATATTTTGAAGTACCGGTCCAGTGCAGAGCCCTGCTTGAGCATTAGTCCTCCGGGGAGAGTGTTGGGGATTACTTGAATCCTAGTAGGTGGTCGGGTTGCGACCCCGTGATTTCGCCTAGTCTGTAAGGAAGCCAACACACAGGAGTAGCCCCCCATGCGTCCCATCCGCCACTTGCTGAGCGCCCTTCTCGGGGCACTGTTTTTCGCGGCCGCCGTCCTGTCTGCGGCGGCGCCGGCCTCAGCCCACGACGCCGCCGAATCCAGCAGCCCGGCCCAGGGAGCCACCGTGGCAACTCCTCCGGAGAAGGTGTCGGTCACGTTCAACAACGACCCATTGGCGCTCGGATCGCAGATCCAGGTGAAGGATGCGGCAGGCACCAGCTGGGCCGAGGGCCCCGTGGAGATCGTGGACAACGTGGCGTCGCAGAAACTCCGGGCCGGCGCTCCGGCAGGGCAGTTCACCGTGGTGTGGCGAGTGGTCAGTTCCGATTCGCACCCGATTGAGGGCACCTTCACGTTTACGGCCACCGCCGGGGCGGCGGGTTCCGGGACTGCGGGTCCGGGCAGCTCGACGACACCTGCGAAGGCTCCTACCGCCGGCACCGCCCAGCCCGGCACCACAACGGCGCCGGAGCCTGCGCCGGATGCAGCCGAGCCGTTCCCGTGGAGCCTGGTGCTCTTTGCCGGAACGGCCCTGGGTATCCTCGTGGCGCTGGCCGTGCTGGCAAAACGCAACCTCAAAACCCCGGACGGCGACGCCGGCGAGGAGCAGTAGGTCCACCCGGGCAGGAAGTCCGGGCTAGGCCCGCGCCTGCAGTGCGGCGAAGCTTCCCGTAAGCACTGTCGGGACACTGTCCGGATAAACCTTGGCGGAAATCGCCTGCCCAACAACCTTTGCCTGGCGGAGCACTTCCTTGGGCGTCGGCGTGATGAGTTCCCCAACCCCGACGAGGTAAATGCCGATGGCGCGCATGGCGGCCGCCAGGTTCTGCCCCACGGCCAGCCCGAGGTCGGCAAGCATGCGGCGCAGCTGGCTGTGTGCACCGCGGGTCAGGACGATGTGGTGGGCCAGCAGGACGCCGTCAGGTGTGTGGACAGCCCACTGGTGCGTGGACGGCTCGGAGAGCCCGGTGCCCAGCAGGTTCAATTGCACGGCCCGGGTGTTATTGCGGATATCCAGGTTGTGGCTGCTGGCGTAGTTCCGCAGGTGCCGGAGGATTTCGTTGCGCTCCTGCATAGTGGCTGAATTCGGTGCGTCGCACCGGGGCAGGGACGTGGTTTTGGCGGACTGGATTCCGCCCAGGGTTTCGAGCGCATCCACGGTGATGGAATCCACGCCGCGCCGCCGGAGCTCGCTGGCAATTGCCAGGCCCGGCAGCCCTGAGCCGATGATCACCGTGGTGGTCTGCTCGGTTCCGCCATAAATTGGCATGCTCGACACTGCTGCTTCCTCCTCGAATGGTTCACTGTGCAGATCCCTCCTGCACTTTCCGTAACCCCCAAAGTCCGGCCGCCGCGCATGAAGCTGGATTTGTGTTCTGAAACACATATCTCAGATTCGCAACGCCTCGACACTACAGAACTTTTCGACCTCTGGATAGCCCTTGCCGGACATTGGCTACCCCAACAATCTCACACCTGTAATTTTCCTCATCGGAGGTGGGATCTCTATGTTTCCGCGCTGTAAAAAGTGGGAGCCAGCTTGGGTCTCCGGAGCCTTCGTATGCCGCGGATTAGGAGCGCTTGCTTAGAGTTCAGCAACCGAGAATAGTTATCAGCAAGAGCTAATTTTCAGCCCAGAGCAGTACCTGGCTCACGGGTCCCGCCGCGGGCGGATACTTCTGGCAGAATAGCGGCAACATCAGGCAGTATCGCGAGGAGGCGGACCCCATGGGCCGAGATCAGGTGCACCCGTCAAGGGATGACGACGGCGGTTCAGCCGCCCCCGAGGGGATCGTTGTGGGCGTGGACGGTTCCGACCATAGCCAGTGCGCACTCGTGTGGGCCGCCCGGGAAGCCGAACGCCGCCGCCGCCCGCTCCATATCGTGACTGCCTACTCCGTACCAATCTTCGCGGCGTCCGGCCTGGACGGCGGCTATGCCACGGTGGACGACTCGGTGATCCGTGAGGGCGCCGAGGCCATACTCAAGCAGGCCATGGACAAAGTGGCCCCCTATGACATCGACGTTGACGCCTCCGTGGAGAACGGCGACGCCTCCGGTGTGCTGCTGGAGATGTCCGAAACCGCTGAACTGCTGGTGTTCGGCACCCGCGGTCGGGGCGGCTTCGTGGGCAGGCTCCTGGGCTCGGTCAGCAGCGCCCTGCCGGCACATGCAAAGTGCCCCACTGTCACTGTGCCGCTGATCTGCGCCGACCGCCTGGGCGAAACCACGGACGACAAGCACATCAAGGCCGAGCAGGCCAAGTCCGGCCACCAGCCGGTCGAGCACGTAGTAGTGGTCGGCGTTGACGGCTCCGAGCAGGCCCGCGTGGCCGTGCTGGAGGCCGCGGACCAGGCCGAACGGCTCGGCGCGCCGCTTCGCGTGGTCTGCGCCGTGCCGCAGTACAGCGGTTCGCTGGCATGGGTTCCGGCGCCCATGGACCGGGAAGCACTGTTCGCGGACATCCGCGTCCAGCTCGATGCCGGAGTGGCCTGGCTGAAGAGCCACTATCCCAAGTTGACCGTGGAGACCCAGCTTGTGGACGGCTCGCCCGTGGATGTGCTTGTTGGCGAAAGCAGGCATGTGGAACTGGTGGTTGTGGGCACCCGCGGCCGCGGCGGCTTCACCGGAATGCTGCTGGGGTCGACGTCGGACGGCATCCTTCACCATGCCAAGGGACCTGTGCTGGTGGTTCCGGACAGGGACGATCCGCGGCTTGCGGACCGGGCCAGCTTCGGTCCTATGCTCGGAGCAGCCTAGCCGGACTTCCCAGCCCGTCCGCCCAGCCCAGCCCACACACCAGGAGGCCAGCAGTGAACCAGGTCAACACCCCTGATGCGTCGGCGGATGGCTTGGTGCTGGGCCTGGAGCTGACCAATGCCGGAATGGTGGCGCGGGTGGGTGGCAAGGCCGCCAACCTCGGCGAAACCATCGGTGCCGGGCTGCCCGTTCCGCCCGGATTCTGCCTGACCACGGATGCGTACCGGAACGCAGTGGGTCCCGCGGGACTCGAAGAGGTGCACAGCGCGCTGGCCGTCACCGGAACGAATGACCTTGAAGCCTTGGCCGGGCTGGCGGCCCGGGCGCGGGAACTCATCCTTGGCGTGGAGATTCCGCCGGAGATTTCCGGGGCCGTCCGGGAATCCTATGCGGCACTGGGGACCGACGTCCCCGTGGCCGTAAGGTCTTCGGCGACAGCCGAGGACCTTCCCTTCGCGAGCTTCGCCGGGCAGCAGGACACATACCTCAACGTCGTGGGCGCCGATGCCGTGCTGGCGGCGGTGCGGCAGTGCTGGGCCTCGCTGTGGACCGACCGGGCGGTGACCTACCGGGCCACGCACGGGATCAGCCCCTCCACAGTGGCGCTCGCGGTGGTGGTCCAGAAAATGGTGGATGCCGCCGTTGCCGGAGTCCTGTTCACCGCGAACCCGGTGACAGGAAGGCGGCATGAAGCCGTGATCGATGCCAGCCCGGGGCTGGGCGAGGCGGTGGTTTCGGGAGCCGTGAACCCTGACCATTTTGTCGTGGACGCGGACTCAAAGGAGATCCTGGAACGGCGGCCCGGGGACAAGGGGATCGCTATCCGGCCGGTGCCGGGAGGCGGCACCGAGAGGGTCATGCTCGCGCCGGATTCCGCCCCTTCCTTGACCGATGTCCAGGTCCGGGCGCTGGCCGCGCTGGGCAGCCGCGTGGAGCGGCACTACAGTTCCCCGCAGGACATCGAATGGGTCATCGACGGCGCGGACAAGCTCTGGCTGACGCAATCCCGGCCCATCACCACGCTGTACCCTCTTCCCGATCCCGATCCCCGTCCTGACCTGCCGGAACGGGAGGGAACACGCGTGTACCTCTGCTTCAGCCTTGCCCAGGGCCTGACCAGGCCTCTCACGCCGATGGGCACGGCAGGCCTCAAACTGATTGCGTCCTCCGTTGCACGCGCTGCCGGCTTTGACGTGCCGGTGCCCCGCAACGGGCCGGCCCCGTTCAGGCAGGCAGGGCAGCGCCTCTTTTTCGACCTCACTCCTGTTGTCCGCAGCAGCGTGGGCCGAGCGATCGTGCCCCGCGTCTTCGACGTCATGGAAGCCCGATCCGCCGCCGTCCTGCGCGGACTCTTTGCCGATCCCCGGTTCTCCGTCACGCTCAGGACCCCGTGGCGGCTGGTCCGGCACGTTGGCCCGGTGGCGGCCAAGATGCGGATTCCGGAGACGCTGCTCCGTGCACTGTTCCGCCCGGAAGCGGCGCTCCGGCGCGTGGATGGTCTCGGCGAGCGGTTCAGGGCTGCCCTCGTGGTCCCGGCCAGTGCCACGGCGGCGGAACGGCTGAACCACGCTGAACGCATCCTCGGCGAGGAGCTCTTCCCGATTGTCCCGGCCGTGCTCCCGCTGCCGGCATTGGGGTTTGCGCTGCTGGGCATCGCAGGGAAGCTGTCAGGCCAGGGTGCGGTGCCCGGCGTCCTGCAGCCAGTGTTGCGCGGGTTGCCCAACAACGTGACCACGGAGATGGACCTTGCCCTTTGGCAGCTCGCCACGGACATCCGTGCCCACGCCGGAGCCGCCGCAGCCTTTGAGGAGTCCTCGCCGCCGGAACTGGCCCGGCGGTACCGCGCAGGTGAGTTGCCCGCCGTCGTGCAGTCCGGGCTGGCGGGTTTCCTCGGACGGTACGGGCACCGCGCCGTGGCGGAAATCGATCTCGGCATGCCCCGCTGGTCCGACGACCCCGGGCATATCCTCGGCGTCCTCGCGAACTACCTCAAACTCGACGATCCCGCGCTGGCGCCGGACCGGCAGTTCGCCAATGCCGCCCGCGAGGCGGAGGTCCGGATCGAGCGGCTCACAGCGGCCGCAGGGAGCCGCGGCGGGCCGGCGGCCAGGTTCCGCGCCCGCCTGGTCCGGGGCGCCCTGAAACGGACGAGGCTGTTTGCCGGGCTGCGCGAACTGCCGAAATACCACCTCGTCGAGGGCCTGGGCTCGGTACGGCAGCAGCTCTCGGCGGTAGGAGCGGAACTCGCCGCCGCCGGCCGCATCGCCGATGCCGACGACATCTTCTTCCTCGACTTCGCCGAAGCGCACCGCGGCCTGGCCGGGGCGTCCATGCGCGCACTGGTGGCGGAGCGCCGGGAGGCCTACGAAGCCGAGCTTGGCCGCCGCCGCATCCCGCGGGTGCTGCTGTCCGACGGGACAGAACCCGAAGCCCTGCAGGCCCGCGGCGGACCGGGTCCCGGGGCCGGAGTCCTGTCCGGCACGCCAGCCTCGGCCGGAACCGTCACTGCCAAGGCACGCGTCATCCTGGACCCGCATGGCGCCCGGCTGGAACCGGGTGAAATCCTGGTGGCCCCGTCAACGGATCCGGGCTGGACGCCGCTGTTCCTCACCGCCGGTGGACTGGTGATGGAAATGGGCGGCCCCAACTCCCACGGCGCAGTGGTCGCCCGGGAGTACGGCATTCCCGCTGTCGTGGGCGTCCCGGACGCCACCTCCGCCATCAGCACCGGCCAGGTCATCACGCTCGACGGCGGGGCCGGCACAGTCGCGCCGTCAGCGGGCTGACCGCGAACTGACGCGCCAGCCGAACCGCCGGCCAAACAGGCAGCCCGGAAGCTCTCCCAAGGGGTGTAGCGGGCGGCCCCGAGGCGTACTCTGGAATCAATAGGCTGCGACCTCGGAGCGGAGTTGCCATGACCAGAAAGTGGCTGCGGTGGATGCCCGCCGTTGCCGTGCCTGCCGTAATTGCCGCCGCTGCGCTGGCTGGCTCCCTGCCTGCAAGCGCAGGGGACCCGCTGCCCCCCAAATCCCCGGCCGAGGTCCTGGCCCTGGTGGCACAGCACACTGCTCCGTCCCTCTCCGGGACCCTCGAACAGACCTCCCAGATCGGCCTCCCCGAGCTGCCCCAGGCAGGCCCGTCGTCCGGGAGCGGCGCCGCCTCCGTCCTGGAGCTGTTGAGCGGCCCGCACACGGCACGGGTGTTCCTGGACGGACCCAGCAACGTACGAGTCCAGGTGCTGGACCGCCTCGCTGAACGCAATGCGGTGCGGAGCGGTGACCAGGTATGGCTCTACAGCTCCAAGGACAACACCGCCACGCACCTGACGCTCCCCGCCGACGCCGGCCACTCCAAAGATTTCGGCCAGTACAAGCATCCGGACGCCGGGATGCACGGTGTGATGCCGACGCCGGAGGAACTGGCGGAGCGGCTGCTTGCCGCCGCCGAACCCACCACTGAAGTTGCCGTGCTTCCGGAGGTCAACGTTGCAGGCCGGGCTGCTTACAACCTGGTGATCACACCCCGGACAGAAGGCACCCTGATCGGTTCGGTTTCCATTGCGGTTGATGGCCAGAGCGGCCTGCCGCTCAGCGTCGAACTGAAGGCCCGCGGCCAGGCGGAGCCGGCCTTCAAGCTGGCGTTCACCAGCCTGACGCTCGAGGCGCCGGACGCTTCCCTGTTCGCCTTCAGCCCGCCTCCGGGCGCCACCGTCAAGGAAATTCAAGTCCCGGCCCACGGGACAGGACACCTGGGGAAAGGGCATCGGCCTATGCACGGAACGGAAAGCGGAGTAGTCCCTGATGCCGCTGAACCGGGCGCCGCAGATCCGGGCGCCGTTCCGCCCGACGCCGTGGATCCTGGCACAATTCCGCCCGATGCAGTACGCCCGGACTACCGGAATCCCAACGGCGGGCTGCCGCGACCGACAGTGACCGGTACCGGCTGGGAGACAGTAGTTGAATTCCCCGCCAGCCCGGCGTCTGCGGAAGCCGGTGCGATGCTGTCCGATGATCCGCTGCTTCAGCAGGCGGCCGTTGCAGTACCTGGCGGGCGGCTCTTCAGCACCGCCGTCGTGAATGTGCTGTTCACCGCTGACGGCAGAGTCTTCGCCGGGTCTGTTCCTGCGGAGCGCCTGCTAACCGTTGCTGCCGCGAGGTGACAGCCGCGGGCCGAGGCGGTGAACTCGCCATAGAGACGCACGGTCTCAGCAAGCGGTTCGGCCATCAGCTGGCCGTGGACGGAGTTGATCTGTCCGTTCCGAAGGGGTCTGTCTTTGGTTTCCTGGGGCCCAACGGCTCCGGAAAAACCACCACCATCCGCATGCTGCTGGGCCTCGCCGGGGCCACCGACGGCTCCGTCAGCGTGCTGGGGCTGGAGATGCCGGACGGATTCCGCAAGGTCCTCCCAAGGGTGGGCGCCCTGGTGGAGGGCCCGGCGTTCTACCCGTTCCTCTCGGGGGCGGCCAACCTTCGGCGCCTCGATGCCGCGGACCCCCATGCGGAAGCCTCCACACGGCGTGCCCGGGTGGATGCCGCGCTGGAACGCGTGGGCCTGACACACGCCGCCGGGAAGAAGGTCCGCGCGTACTCCTTGGGCATGAAACAGCGCCTGGGCATCGCCAATGCGCTCCTCTCACCCCGGGAACTGCTGGTGCTCGACGAGCCAACCAACGGGCTGGACCCGCAAGGAACGCGCGAAGTCCGCTCGCTCGTGCGGTCGCTTGCGGCGGACGGCGCCACGGTTTTTGTCTCGAGCCACCTGCTAGCCGAAGTGGAGCAGATCTGCACCCACGCGGCCGTGATGAGCGCCGGGCGGCTGGTGGCGCAGGGACCGCTCCCGGAATTGCGCGACGCCGGCAAGGCGAGGATCCGCCTGGTAACGCCCGACGCCGGCCTTGCCGAGGATGTCTTCGCCCGGTTGGGCATGACCCCCGTGGGCGGCCGGAGCAACGGGGCGCTGGTGTATTCCGCCTCGGTTGGAGAGACGGGCGTGCAGGACGGCGCCGCGCCCACCGGTGGCGATGTTGAGCCCGAGGCTGTGGTGGCTGCCCTCGTGGCGGCCGGCGTGCGGGTCCGCGGCTTCGCTGTGGAGCAGGGCAGCCTGGAGGACCGCTTTGTGGCGCTGACGGGGGAGGGGTTCGACATTGCCCAGTAGAGATGTGCCCGACAAAGAAGTGCCCATTGGGGAAGCGACCGGTACGGACGGTGCCGGCGACGTTCGCATGGCCGAAGCGCCGTCGGGAAGGCAACCCTCCGGGTGGCCGCTCCTGGCCTCCGAACTGACCGTCCTGTTTCGCCGACGCCGAACCTGGGCCATGATGCTAGCGCTGGCCGCCGTGCCGGTGCTGATGGCAATCGCCGTCCGGGCCTCCTCGGCCGTACCGCCGGGCCGGGGACCCGCCTTCCTGGACAGGATCACCCAGAACGGGCTGTTTGTGGGCGTGACGGCGATGCTGGTCTGCGTGCCGCTTTTCCTGCCGCTCACCGTGGGGGTGGTGGCTGGCGACACGATTGCCGGCGAGGCCGGCTTGGGGACATTGCGGTATCTGCTGGTGGCTCCGGCCGGACGGGTGCGGCTGCTGCTGGTCAAATATGCCGGGGCCGCCGCGTTTTGTATTGTCGCCCCGCTGGTGGTGGCACTGGCGGGAGCCGGCATTGGCACTGCGCTGTTTCCGGTGGGTCCGGTGACATTGCTGTCCGGCGACGTGGTCAGCCCGGAGGAAGCGGTGGTGCGCCTGCTGCTCGTGGCCTCCTACCTGACGGTGTCACTCCTGGGGCTCTCCGCCGTCGGGCTGTTCCTGTCCACCCTGACGGATGTGCCGGTGGGCGCCATGGCCGCCACCATCGTGGCCTCGGTGGTGTCCCAGGTGCTGGGTGAACTGCCTCAGCTGGAGTGGCTGCACCCTTGGCTGTTCACCCACTATTGGTTCGGTTTTGCCGACCTGCTGCGCCAGCCGATTGCCTGGGAGTCCTTCGGCAACAATGCGCTGCTGCAGGCCGGATACATCGCAGTCTTCGGGGCGCTCGCCTACGGCCGTTTCGTCACGAAGGACATTCTGTCCTAGCTGCCGGAGCAGGTCTCCTGTGCTCCTAGTGTCGTGCGCCTGAATTCGGTTCAGAAGTCGTCCGATTGATTTGAGGACCTGTTCTGCTGATTTGGTCCAGATGAAGGGTGTGGGACTGAGGGTTCATGAGAACGCAGTATGCTTGTTAAGCGCGTCGATGGTGGTGGGTCACGTGGCGTATTCCGTGGCGGCCCTTGCAATCGACATCGATTCTGAGGAGGGTCATTTGGCTACGATGGCCGACGTCGCGCGTGTTGCCGGCGTTTCAAGGAGCACCGTGTCATACGTGCTGAGTGGTACCCGGCCGATCTCGGAGGAGACGCGACAGCAGGTCCTGCGGGCCATGAAGGACCTTGACTACACGCCCAATGCCCTCGCCCAGGGCCTGGCCGGAAAACGCACGGGAATCATCGCGCTGATCTTCCCCATCGGGGACGTGGGCTTCAACCTGACCGAGTTTGAGTACATCCGTGCAGCATCCGAACAGGCCCGCGAGGACGGCTACCATCTGCTGCTGTGGCCCTATAGCGCGGATGAAATCGACGCCGTGCGGAAGATGGTCAGCCAGGGCATCGTGGAGGGCGTGGTTCTCATGGAAGTGCGGACCGTCGATGAACGGGTGTCTTTCCTATTGGACGCGGGAATTCCGTTCACCACCATCGGCCGCACCGGGGGGCATCAGGCACAGGCGTACGTCGATACCGATTTCGAAGCCATGGGGGCAATAGCGGTCGAGTATGTTGCCGGGCTGGGGCACACGGACATCGGATTTCTTGCCCGGTCGCAGTCGGACCTTGACGCCGGGCACGGGCCGATGGTGAGGACGACGGAAGCGGTCGTTGCGTCCGCCGAGGCGCTGGGTATCCGGTCCCACGTGTTCACCGCATCCCTGACTTTCGATGCCGGATGGAACGTCCTGGACGAAATCCGGAAGACTGCGCCGGAGCTGACCGCTCTGCTCTCCATAAACGAGCCCGCTACCCTGGGTCTGATGGCCGCAGCCAGAGAACAAGGTCTCCGCATCCCTCGCGAGCTGTCTGTTGTGGGTCTCACCATCAGTGACCACACGGCGCAGGCGAGCCACCCGAGCCTGACAAGCGTCTCACCCAATCACAGCGACATTGCCAGGCTGGCCGTAAGATATCTGATCCGCCGGCTTCGTGGCGAGGATTCTGCGACATTCCAGACGCTCATTAGGCCCGAATTGATTGAGCGGGGCAGTACCGCCGTCGCGCCCGCCTAGCCTGTAGCGGATCCTCTCACCCCCCATGTAGTGACCCTTGACACACTCTCGAATCCTCTTTACTGTGATCATTGACACGCGTCGACGAAGCGCGTCGACGCGCGGGCAACGTTGCCGCACTGGTCCGGCGGATGATCTCCGGCCCTTGACAGTAAGAAGGAAACGCCTATGAGTTCGGCGAAGCAGTCCAGCATGCAGCAAACGGCGGTCGTCCGGCAGAAGCCGTTGATGAACATGAAACAGATCCTGCTGATGAATGTCGGGTTTTTCGGGATCCAGTACAGTTTCGGGATGCAGCAGACCGCGATTAACCCGGTCTACGAGTTCCTCGGCGCCGACCCCGCCGATTTGCCGATCCTCAACTTGGCAGGGCCGATCACCGGCCTCCTCATCCAGCCGCTCATCGGGGCCCTCTCCGACCGCACCTGGAGCCCTCGATGGGGGCGCCGCAAGCCGTTCTTCCTCATCGGCGCCATCGGCTGCGCTCTCTGCCTGTTCCTGTTCCCCTTCGTGACCGCGGTCTGGATGGCGGTGATGTTGCTGTGGCTCCTGGATGCCAGCAACAACACGGCAATGGAGCCCTACCGCGCGTTCATCGCCGACAAACTGCCGCCCTCCCAGCTCGGTAAGGGCTTCCTGGCCCAAGCGTTCTTCACCGGTCTCGGCATCACACTGGCCAACATCTCCCTGTTCGTCTTCCAGCAGTTCATCGAAGGGGCCACCGAGGCCGGCATCCCGTACTGGGTGGTCGGATCATTCATGCTTGGTGCCGTCTGCTCGATCGCCACCGTGCTCGTCTCGGTCCTGACCACGCCGGAGATCCCGCCAACCAAAGAGGAGCTCGCGGCACTGCGTGCCAAGAAGGGCGGCCTCGTTCCCGCGGTGAAGGAGATCGGCGAGGCGATCCGCGAGATGCCGACCCAGCTGCGCAAGCTCGCAGTCGTGTACCTGTTCCAGTGGTACGGGATGGTCTGCTACTGGCAGTTCGTGGCTCTGTCCGTCGCCAAGTCAGTATTCCCGGACGACCTGCAAGGCAAGGAGGACGCTGTCGCATGGACCGGCCTGGTCAACGGCTGGTACAACATCATCACGTTCAGCGTCGCCTTCGCACTGGTCGCCTTCGCGCGGCGCCGCGGTGCCAAGGTCGTGCACTGTGTGTGCCTGTTGCTGGCAGCCGCCGGGCTGATGTTCTTCCCGTTCATCGACAACAAGTTCCTGCTTTTCCTCCCGATCATCGGCCTCGGGATCGCCTGGGCTTCCATCATGGGCGTGCCCTACATCATGGCCGTCCGGATGATCCCCTCAAGCCGGTACGGCGTCTACATGGGCATCATCAACATGATGATCGTGGTGCCGATGCTGATCCAGTCGGTGACCTTCGGCTGGATCTACGAGCACCTGTTGGGAGCCAACCCCAACAACGCGATCGTGTTCGCCGGTGTGCTCCTCGGTCTGGCCGCGCTCACCATGCTGTGGATCAAGGAACCGCCAACGATTCGCGACGTCGACGACGTCACCCCCATGCCGATGTCCGCGCACTGAGAGGCACCTGACATGACTTCTATGAAGGACTACCGCACCATCGTCGTCGGGACGGACGGATCCGGGCTCGCCGGACCCGTTGTCGCACGAGCGGCATGGCTCGCAGTGCGAGACGACGCCGATCTCGTCATCGTCTGCGCATACGCCCGTGCGACCCGACGGGAGGACGCCATGAACGTGCACACGCTCGGCGGCGACCCACGCAGCGGGCAGGTCCTCGGCCGCGAGGCAGCCGCACTTGCCGTCGAGTCGGCCATGGCCACGGCCAAGGCCGAGGGGGCGACGGTCTCCGCAACCCTCCTCGTAGACGGCGAGCCAGCCACGGCACTCATGGCCACTGCTCAAGAGCGATCCGCGGACCTCATCGTCCTCGGGGCCATCCATGACCGCTCGCTCGCAGACCGGCTGCTCGGGACGGTGGCCTCTGACGTGACCAAGCGGGCGACGTGCGATGTGCTCATCGTCCGTCCGGCCGATGACGAAGGCGACCTCGAGGTGCCCGAGGACGCACCGCAGGGCTGACGACGAGGACTTCAAGAGCGCGGCCGCCCTGACCGGCGGTCGCGACCTCCAACCCGCCCCAGCCATGACGGCGGTCACCCGGGACCGCCACGGTGACATCAAGATGTGGCTTGACCGCCTGATCCCGCACTGCGATGCGCGCGACATGCTTTGGAGCGATCCCGTCCCGTTCCATTTGAGACGAACGCCCGCGTCTACGCACGAAAACCCAGAAGGACATGAATATGGAAACCCTCACCGAGCACGACCTGTCAACGGGCGAACGGCGTCGGGGGATTCTTGTTACCCGGCACGGTGCCGGTGAATTCACTGTGGCGCTCAGCGACAGTGTCCCTTTCGGCCTGACCCAGGAGAACCACACTTGGTAGGTCCTGGCGGCGCGCGCCAGGCGCTGTTGCTCGTCCTGGTCCCCATCATTTGAGTCATGGGCTGCAACTTGCCGATCCGCAAGTGGCCATAACTGCGGACTGTGAACCCGTTAAAGTTCGCACCGTATCCACGAGAATAGAAGTTTTTATGACTACACATCCGGTCCTGAGTTCACCTCGTATCGCAATTCTCGGTGGGGGACCAGGTGGTTACGAAGCCGCCATGGTCGCTGCCTCCCTCGGCGCGGCGGTAACCGTCATCGAACGCGCCGGCCTGGGCGGGGCCGCCGTGCTCACGGACGTCGTCCCCTCCAAGACGCTCATCGCGACGGCAGACCTGATGACCCGCGTCGGTGAGGCCGGAGAGTTGGGGGTCAAGTTCGACGTCGAAGGCAGCGATTGCACCCCGACCATGCGCGCGGACCTCAAGCACATCAACGACCGACTCCTGGTACTGGCCCGTCAGCAGTCGACTGACATTCAAAAGGGCCTCGAAAATCTGGGTGTCCGCGTTCTCATAGGCTCCGGCACGCTGGTGGACAACCACACAATCGAGGTCCTCGGAGCCGACGGCACCGAGATTGTGGAAGCCGACGCGATCCTCCTGGCAGTCGGCGCCCACCCTCGCGAACTGCCCACCGCCCGTCCTGACGGTGAGCGGATCCTGAACTGGGCCCAGCTATACAACCTCGAGGAGTTGCCCGAGGAGCTCATTGTGGTCGGCTCCGGCGTCACCGGTGCCGAGTTCGCCTCCGCCTACAACGGACTGGGCTCCAAAGTGACCCTGATTTCCAGCGGAGACCGTGTCCTGCCAAGGTCAGACCTGGACGCCGCAGAGGTGCTGGAAGGCGTCTTTGAGCGCCGCGGAGTCAAGGTCCTCGCCCGGTCCCGCGCCGAAGCCGTCGAGCGCACCGGCGACGGTGTGGCCGTGGTGCTGGGAGACGGCGTCAAAGTAACCGGCAGCCACTGCCTCGTGTGCGTCGGGTCCATCCCGAACACCGATGGCATCGGGCTGGAGGCGGCCGGCGTGGAGCTCACTGAAAGCGGACACATCAAGGTGGACGGCGTCTCCCGGACGACCGCGTCAAACATCTACGCGGCGGGCGACTGCACCGGGGTTTTCGCCCTGGCCTCCGTGGCCGCCATGCAGGGCCGCATCGCGATCGCCCACTTCATGGGAGACGGCGTCACCCCGCTCAAACTGCACCATGTGGCCTCCAACATCTTCACCTCTCCCGAGATCGCCACCGTGGGCGTGTCCGAGGAAGACGTGGTATCAGACAAATACCAGGGCGATGTCGTCAAGCTCCCCCTGAGCAGCAACGCACGCGCGAAAATGCGCAACCACAAGGACGGCTTCGTCAAGATCATCGCACGCAAGGGATCAGGCACTGTGATCGGCGGAGTCGTCGTGGGACCGAACGCCTCCGAGCTGATCTTTCCGATCGCCATCGCGGTCGCGCAGAAACTGCATGTCGATGACCTCGCCAGCACATTCACGGTGTACCCGTCTCTTACCGGGTCAATCGCCGAGGCTGCGCGGCGCCTGCACGTGCACATGTAACCACGCTGCTGTCGATGATCTTCATCGTGTTCGCCGTCCGCGAAACCACGGGAGTGGAGCTCGAAGACATGGAAGCCGTATCCGCACGGCCGGCTCCTTAGCAACCACCCGCTGAGGCGGGATGCCCACGGCTTCCTGCTGCGGCCGCAATGGTTTGAACCGCACGGCTTGCCTCACCCGCATTTCCAGTGGCGCGCACTCGCGCGCCGCTGACGCAGCGCACCAAGGAGCAATCATGTCCACCCATCGCACTGTCGCGGTCCTCGGCCCAATACCTCGCGACCGCATCACGACCCACCACGGGGACATCCTGGCCAGGTACGGTTGCGTTCTGTACACCGTGGCTGCGCTGTCGGCACTGATGGCGACCAGCGACCGCATCTGCCCTGTGGTACACGTCCGGCGGGAGGACGAGGAACCCATTAAGAACCTGTTGAAGGGACTCCCGAACGTGGACCTGACGGGCATCCGTTCCGCGACCGACAGCGGCGACATCGTTGAACTTGACTACGTCGACCAAAACGTCCGCATCGAACGGCAAACCGGATTCATGAGCCCGATCCTGCCCAAGGACATAAGGTTCGTCCTCGACGCCGACGCATTCGTGTGCGTGCCCATCACGGACTATGAGGTCAGCAACCAGACTCTGGCCTACATCAGGCAGAACAGCAACAGCGTGATCCTCCTCGACGGCCTTGGCCCGACCAGGGCCCTGAGCGTCGGCGGCGAACGCGTCAGGCGTCTCTGGGTGGACAGGGACACCTGGTTGGGCAACGTCGACATCCTGAAGATGAACCTTGAAGAGGCCGGATGCAGCTGGTTCGCGGCCGGATTCCGGTCGAGCGAAGCGGTCTTCGGTGCTCCTCTTCCGCCCGCGGAAATGCCACGCTTTGCCGAACACTGCCTCCGCAGAGGAATCCAGGCCGTCTGCATCACACTCGACGAAAAGGGCTGCGTGATCTACCAGCTGGACCGGGACGGCACCCTCCAGGAGACTTTCGTGCCGCCCGTACCGGTCGGCCATGTCATTGATACGACAGGCTGCGGCGATTCCTTTGCCGCCGGGATGGCCTTCGGCTACCTCGAACACCACGACTTCGTATCGGCAGCCCGCTACGGAAATGCGCTGGGCGCACAGCGTTGTTCTGAGCCGGGGCTGGGATACCACGACCTGGCTGAGACCAACCGCCAGATTCTGGACACCTACGGCAGCCTGTCGCTGGCCTGACGGAACCCCCCCAAGCGAGCTACGTAGTGAACGACCTGGCCGAACTCCTCCAGGCATCGACCCTCTCAACCGCAGCCTGTGGGGAGTCTGCCAGAACCGCGGGGGCGAACGCCTCAGCGGTTTCGGCACCTATTTACGCACGCTCCGCCTCACAGCGGGAAGAGCGCTGGAATGGAGAGAATCATGAATGGTGAAAAAACCACGAGCTTAGGCCATATTGTCTATGGGTGCATGGGTCTTGGCGGCGATTGGTCATCTGCACCGTACGGGCTGGCAGAGATCGACGAGGCAGAAGCCGCCGTCGAGGCTGCCTTGGAAGCGGGGATCGCGATCTTCGACCAAGCGGAAGCCTATCGATTTGGCAAGTCCGAAGCCGTCTTTGGCGAGGTCCTTTCCCGTTCGGGCGGCCTCCGGGAACGCATCCAAATCAACACGCATTGCGGACTCAGCACCGACAGTCGTGAAGTGCCGCACTATAACTTGGATGGCGCCGCGATCATTGAGAGTGTAGGGCGCAGCCTGACGCGGCTGAAAACAGACTACATCGATACGCTCCTGCTCAACCGGGCCGACCCGCTCCTGGAACCAGGACAGATCGCTTCGGCCTTCGAGTTTCTGCGGTCATCCGGCAAGGTCCGGTATCTGGGCGTCTCCAACATGTCCGGCACCCGGATGGCTTCGCTCCAGAGGCATCTGGACACACCTATCGTCGTCAATCAGATGGAAATGAGCCTGGGCAAGAGGGACTGGATCGAGACCGGTGTCCTCGTCAACCACCGGGATAGGAATAGGTACAGCTTCCCCGAGGGAACCATCGAATACTGCCTGGGCAACTCCGTCAGGCTCCAGGCCTGGGCCCCACTCGCCAGAGGTGTCTACTCGGGCCGCGCATCCGCGCTCAGCACACCGGAAGAGGCCGCCACGGCTAAGCTGGTCCTCTCCCTTGCACATGGCAAAAACACCACGCCCGAAGCAATCGTCCTGGCATGGCTGATGAAACATCCTGCCGGGATCGAACCCGTCATCGGAACGAGGGACCCCAAACGGATCCTGGCGAGCCGGGACGCAGAGCTTCAAGCCACCCTCATGACCAGACACGAATGGTACGCCCTCTGGAGGGCAGCCCGCGGAGCAGACGTCCCGGTCCCCGGGCCAGGCCCTGAACCAGCGTGGCCGACCCCGCAAGCAAGGGCGCTAGCAGGTAGCGGCGTACTGGGCCCGGTGGATCAGCATGTCGGGAACGGACATGTCTAGGGGACCTGTCTCGTCATTGAAAATGGTGGCCGGTGTTGCACTTATATAGGCTGACACCATCAACGGGGGCCTATTCCAGCCATGCGCCTGACCGTTCCCCGCCCCTTTTCTAAAGGCGGACCCGGCCGGCTGAAGCGGTGCCCAGTGGAGATCCTCGAATCAATCGGCCGACTTCTGAACCGAATTTCAGGCGCAGGACACTAGTAGCGGGCCACGGTGGGGTGCAGCTGCATTCCGGCCATCCAGGCGAGGTCCGTCACCGTGATGCCGTCCTCCGGGTTGAGGGCCTGGACCACGCGCCCGCCGCCAATGTAGATCCCCACGTGGTAAAAATCGGGGGCCGATCCCCAGACCAGGAGATCGCCGGGCTGTGCCTGGGAGAGCGGCACGTGCACAGGTGCCTGCGCATACTGTTGGGCTGCCGTGCGCGGTAGGTATTTGCCGGCCGCGGCGAAGGCGTTCTGCACCAGTCCCGAACAGTCGAAGCCCAGCGGTCCGGAACCCCCGTACTTGTAGAAATAGGGGGATCCCACCTTGGCCAACGCTGCCGAGATGGCGGTCTGGTTTGAACCGCCCGGGGACGGAGCCGGCGCGGGGGACGGAGCCGGAACAGCCGGCGGCGGGGTGACCAGTTCGGGACGGACGGGAGCGGGCGCCGCCGGTGCCGCGGGAGCGGCCGGAGCGGGAGCAGCCGGTGAGGCCGGTGAGGCCGGTGTCTGCGCCGCCGGCCGGTTCTGTGCTGCCGGGGATTGTGCTGGGGTGGCCTGTGCCGCGGCAGCCTGGTCCGCTGCCTGGGAAGCGGCGGCCGCGGTGACAGCCGCCAGCCGGTCCTGGGCGCGCTGGCGGTCCAGCGCGTCCACCCTGGCGGATTCGAGCGCCACGGTGGTGTTCCTGAGGCTTGCGAGCTGGTCCACCAGCACGGTCCGCTGGGCCTTTGCCTCGGACACCGCCTTCGTCCGGGCAGCGTTGGCACGTTCGGCATCAACCTTCCGGTCCTCGGCTGACTTGGCGGCATCGTCGGCGGCACGGTTGGCGTCTTCCGCCGCCGCGGTCAGTGACTTCGCCGCCGAGGCGGCGTTCTCGGCGGCTTCGAAGGCCCGGCTGCGGCCGGCAGAGATGGCTTCAAGGGTGGCGGCCTGCTGCAGTGTATCGCCATTGCCACTGACAAAAGTGCTCAGTGCGGGATTGAGCCCGCCGTTCCGGTACAGGTCCCCGGCCAGCTGTCCCACCTGCTTGCGGGTCTTCGCCTGTTCGGCCTCGGCGGACGCGGCCTTCGCCGAGGCGAGCGTGGCGGCATCCCGGCGTATCTCGAGCGTGACCAGGGCGTCACCGTAGGCATTGTTGGCCCGCATGGCCGCCGCGAAGCTGGCTTCCTGGGCTGCCGCGGCGTCCGCCAGGAGGCGGTCGATCCGGGTGACCTGGTCCGCCGTCGCGCTTTCACTGGCTTTGGCTGCCGCGATCTCTTCCGGGGACGGAATCTCCGGCGACGCCGGAACCGTCACAGCGGGCACTGCTGTGCCCGGAAGCGGTGCGGCCTGGGCGGGCAGGGTAAGGGATCCGAGGAGTACGACGGCGGTGCACAGCACAGCCGCTTTGCGGCCGGATCCGGTCAAACCCATCAATAAACCTCGCAGCAGTCAGGCCGGAATGAGCGAGGAGTTTGAATTTTTCACGCGTGATTTTCACAAGTAAATGCTCCGCTGCGGAGATCCGGCACACCCGAGGCTACGTGCCAACAGCAACTTTGGCAACACTGGTCACATCGATAACATAAACAACAATGATGTGATTTCGTCACATTTCTTCCGGCGTGTCGGAAAAACCGGCCCAGCGGGTGGATTCCCTGTCGGACAACAGGCCTGTTCGACTATCGTGGCCCCTAATCGGCTCCCTGCTCGGGCAGGGTATCCGTACTTCCTTGCGACGGGGGCGTTGTGGAAAAACGTGGGCATCACCTATGGGCGGATGGCGAACCTGACAGCGGACCCTCCCGTAGGCGCGGGCGTCGAAGCCCCGGGCGCCACGGAAGGCGCCGCGGCTTCAATGCTGAAGGGCTGTCCTTCATGGTTCGCTGGGTATTCGCGGTGTCGGCCGCGATGCTGGTTGCCGGCTTTATCGAGTACGGCGTCACCCGCCAGCACATCATCGACCGCGGACTGCAGGATTCCCGGCGGAACTACGAGGCACTGGCCGAAAGGCTTGAGCAAGTCCTCGGCGAGGAGACGGACCCGCTGCGGCGCGAGCAGGGGGTTGCGGCGGAGGTCCGCCACCTGCAGCACAGCCAAGGCACAGTGTATGTTGGCTTATTTGACGCGGCAGGGACGCTGATCTTACGCAGCGGCGAGGACGGCGGCGCGTCCGATCATGCTGACGCCTCCCGTTTTGCCGAGGTGCTGTCCACTGGCGAAACCTCCGTGGAAACCGAAGCCGAAATCGGGGGTAGGGGCATCACGCGGTATGAGTTCCTGGTGCCGGTGTCCGCGCCGGAAGGAACCCTGATACTGGAGATTGACCAGCACGCGGACATCATCACGGAATTGATCGGGGACCTTGGCCCGCACAAAATCCTGGGACTGTTCACTGCCATAGTGGTCGCCATACCGTTGTCGTATGTCTTCGGGGGACGCTCCCTCCAGCGCCACCAGATGCGAACACAGCAGCAGGCTGACGGGGACCCGCTGACCGGCCTGGCGGGGCGCCGGCCGTTCCAGCCCTCACTTGAGGCGACGCTGGCGGACACAAGGTTCGCCACCACCACTCTGGTTCTGCTCGACATTGATGGATTCAAACAGATCAACGACCGGCTGGGGCACAGCCACGGCGACCGCGTCCTGCGGGCCCTGGCCGATTCCTTCCAGGTACTTCCCGCGACCGACACTCCGTTCCGCCTCGGCGGCGACGAGTTCGCAGTCATCCTGCCCGGCAGCGACGAGGACCGGGCAACCGAAGCGCTCGACCAGGTCCGCGCGGCCCTTGCCAGACGGTTCCCGGGCGTGACGTTCAGCGCGGGTGTCGCCTCAAGCGCGGGGGAGTCGCTGACTCTGACGGAACTGTGGGAGCGCAGCGACGCGGCGCTCTACGAGGCGAAGCGCCTGGGCCGGCGTCAAAGCGTCTCGTTCAAATCAATGGCCGAGGGCCACATTGTCAGCGCCGAGAAAATCGACGAGCTGACTTCCCTGGTCTCAAGCAAAGAGCCGCTCAACGTAGCGTTCCAGCCCATCTGGGACCTGCGCCGTGGGGTGGTGCTCGCCCACGAGGCACTGTTGCGCCTGCCGGCAGGTTCGAGGATCAACGGGCCACAGGAGGCGTTTGAACTCGCCGAACGTCTCGGCATGGCCGCGGTGCTGGACGCCCGGGCGCGGTCAGCGGTGCTGTCGGCGGTTGGCAGGCAGCACTGGGAGGGGCTGCTCTTCCTGAACGTGCACCCGGACGGATTGCCGTACTTCGATCTTGATCATCTGGTCGCCGAGCTGGCGGCAGCGGGACTGGAGGCTGAAGACGTCGTCCTGGAGGTCACGGAGCAGGCCGGGCTGAACCATCCGGACTCCATCCGCACGCTCAGGCATGCCCAGGGCCGCGGTTTCCGGCTGGCCCTGGATGACATGGGCAAGAGCAACGCAGGCCTGCATTCCCTCGGACTGGTCCGATTCGACATCATCAAGATTGATGGGGACGTTATCTCCCGTCTCGACAACGACCCCTCGGCGGTGGCCACCGTGGCGGCCGCCGTCACCTTCGTCCAGCAGGCCGGAGGATGGATCATTGCCGAGGGAATCGAAGAACCCGGCATGCTCACCCTGCTGCTGCAACGGGGCCCTGCTGCTGTTGGGCACCAGCCTGTCATTGCCGGGCAGGGCTACCTGCTGGGCCGTCCCAGCGAACGGCCGGTAGGACTCGACTCGCACTTGGCCATCCTCGACGAGTTCTCCGTCGGGCGGGCACTGGATCTGAGGGACCTGG
The DNA here is from genome assembly GCF_040683875.1 of Arthrobacter sp. NPDC093128. Classification (NCBI taxonomy): domain Bacteria; kingdom Bacillati; phylum Actinomycetota; class Actinomycetes; order Micrococcales; family Micrococcaceae; genus Arthrobacter; species Arthrobacter sp. NPDC093128. The sequence goes on along the minus strand of NZ_JBFBEY010000007.1, from coordinate 65,947 downwards.
ACGAACAGCGGTGGTTTCCCTAGTGCCGCTCAGGCGTGCTGGTGGGACTCGTGCTCGGGGTGGCTCTCGGGCTTCAGCTGCTGGAACGTGCAGTGCTCGGTGTCGAAGTGCGAGCCCAGGCACGTGGTTAGTTTGTCCAGCACCTGGTCGGCGCCTCCAGGAGCACGTCCACCACATCGCGGAGCAGGTGCCACGCCCGGGGGAGGATCACCACGGCCGCTGCGATCACGGCAAACGAACCCAGCAGGTCCCCGAGGACTTCAAGGTAGGCGCCGCGCACGTTCAGGCTTTCCTTCTGCGCGCAGGTACCCGTAGGTCCGCTGGTCGCTCGCGGGCCGGGTGGCGATCCAGGCGGCCAGCAGGGCAATGAACACACCGGCGGCGTCGGACAGCATGTGGCCGGCGTCGGCCAGCAGCGCCAGCGAACCGGAGATCACGGCGCCGACGATCTGGATCAGGACCACGGCCAGGGTGATGCTGAGGACGGCGATCAGGCGTTTGCGGTGCTTGGCAGTGCCCGTGCCACTGGCAGAGATGCCGTGTGAGTGGCTGTGGTCGTGTCCCATGCCTCCAAGGCTAGCTAGTCCCAGCCGAGTTCGTGCAGCCGTTCGTCGCTGATGCCGAAGTGGTGCGCAATCTCATGCGTCACGGTAATGGCCACCTCCTGGATGACCTCTTCCCGTGACGAGCAGATTTCCAGGATCGGCTGGCGGTAGATGGTGATGCGGTCGGGCAGCGAGCCGGCGCCCCACCAGGCGTCCCGCTCGGTCAGCGGGACACCCTCGTAGAGGCCCAACAGCACGGTGTCCGGGTCCTCGCCGGGCTGCGGGACGTAATCGTCCTCGATGAACACGGCAACGTTGTCCATGGCCTGCGCCACGTCCGGCGGGATGCGCTCCAGGGCGTCGCTGACGGCCGATTCGAAGTCTTCCTCGGTCATGGGGAATGGCGCGTCGTTGTCGGCGCCGTCCGGGACGATGGGGAGACCTGGCGGCAGGTTGGCGGGCATACCAAGACTCTAGCGGGACTTTCGCCGCGTCAGCCCCACACCCACCAGGCAGATCACGCCGCCCACCAGGCCCCACACCGTGGGCACTTCGCCGAGCACCAGCCAGGAGATGAGGATGGTGGTGCCGGGGACCAGATACGTGGTGGCGGCCAGTTTTCCGGCATCGATGAGGGACAGCGCGTACGCCCACGTGGTGAACGCAATCGCCGTCGGGAAGATCCCCAGGTAGACAACCCCCAGGGTGGCCGGCAGCGGGGCCTGCTGCAGTTCGCCCACCAGCTGGCCGCTGAACGGCAGGCAGCAGAGGGCACCGATCATGATGCCGAACCAGGTGGCCTGTGCCGCGGGGAATTTCCTCAACACCGGCTTCTGGACGATGACGCTGACGGCGGCGAGCACGGCGGCCAGGAGGCAAAGCAGCACGCCCAGCACGTCCGCCGTCGACCGTTGGCCGGAACCCAGCGCAATGACAGCCACGCCCGCGAACGCAATCAGGCTGCCGATGATCAGCCAGCGCGGGAATCCCTCTTTGAGGATCACCCCGGCCATCACGGCGATCAGGATGGGATTGACGTTGATCAGCAGGGCGGCGGTGCCGGCGTCCAGCATGTGCTCGGCGGCGTTGAGGGCCACGTTGTAGCCGCCGAACCACATCACGCCGTACGCCAGGATGGGCCACCACTCACGCCCTCGGGGGAGGTTCCGCAACTTGGGCAGCACCACCGCACCGAGGACGACGGCGGCAATCGCCAGCCGTCCCAGGGTCAGGGAACCGGGGGAGAAGCTTGGGCCCACCGCGCGGATGCCCACGAAGGCGGAGGCCCACAGGACCACCGTGACGGCGACGGCGGCCACTCCAAGTTTGTTGACCGGCGCGCTCCTGTTGGCGACGCTGCGTGTGGCTGGCGCGGGTTGCGGGGCGGGTGCGGGGGCAGCGTGCGGGGACCCTTCGTGGGGGCCTGCGGACGGAGTGGGGCCGGGTGCGGCGGTGGTAGCCATGCTGCCAATCTAGCCCTCGCCGCATCGCCGCGGCTGGCGGAAATCGGTCACGTCTAGTCGAGATCCTGCCAAAGTTTCCCGGCTGACAGCCGGGCGCTTTCGGCGGGTTACTCTTCGCCGGTCAAATCCGCGCGTCACTTTCCGCTGGTCACCGCCCGGGTCACGGCCGCGACCAGCTCGTTGCTCCCCGGCGTGTCGGCCACGCCGGTGGCGGAGTCAGTGAGGATGGCGATGACCAGCGGTTCGCCGGCGGGATTCCGGATGATGCCGACGTCGTTCACGGTGCCGAACAGCCCGGCGCCGGTCTTATCCGCGGATGTCCAGCCGCCCGGCAGGCCCGCCCGGATCCGCGATCCCGACGTGATGTTGGCCAGCATCCAGCCTGTCAGCCGGGTCCGCGTTTCCGGGCTGAGGGCGTCGCCCAGCAGCAGCTTTCGGTACCCCTGCGCGAGGGCCTGCGGCGTGGAAGTGTCCCGTGGATCACCGCGCTCGGCGTTGTTGAGCTCGGGCTCCCAGCGGTCAAGCCGTGTTTCGGTGTCGCCAAGTGACCGGGCGTAGGCGCCGATCGCAGCCGGTCCTCCCAGTTCCTCCAGCAGCTGGTTTCCCGCCGTGTTGTCGCTGTGCGTCAGCGCCACTTTGCAGAACCACTTCAGCGGCAGGGTGCTCCCGGCAAAGTCGGCGCATTCGGGTGAGTTCACCACCACGCCGGCGGGATCGATGCGGATGCCCCGGTTGAGGTCCGTCAGTCCTTCCCGGGCGCGTTCCAGCACAGCTGCCGCGGCGTAGACCTTGAACGTGGAGCACATGGCGAACCGCTCGTCGGCCCGGTGCCCGAACTCCGCGCCGGTGAGCCCGTCTGCCACAAACAGCCCAACTCTCGCGGAGAACTCCCGCTCGAGCCGCTCCACCCTCCGCATGAGCCAGTCCCTCCGTTGAAGGAGCACATTGGCCGCGGCCGGCCCCTGGGAACTTGCTGCGACCGGTGCCCCGGCGAGGGCGATGCCTCCTGCCACAGGCGCCGCCAGGGCTCCCGTGAGCAGGGTCCGCCGCGAAAGGTTTGAAGTGCGTCCGGCCATGGCTGCTCCCCGTGTGTTGGGCCTGTTCCCGCACCGCCGTCCGGATCGCCGACGCTAATGCCGTTTGCGCCGATGGCGTGCACGCGAGGTCCACTCAACCGACGTCACCGTAATTTGTCAATCACTTTTACTAAGCTGTCATTCGGGGTGCTATTGGAGCCGGCCGCGCTCCGGCCGTCACCCAACGGGACCGGCCGGGCCCGGGCGCCGCCTCTCACCTCAGCACGCGGGCCGCGTCCTGGATAGCTGCCGCCACGCCGTCCAGCACGGCCGATCCGTAGCGCCACTGCTGCCAGTGCAGCGGGACGTCGACGAAGGACTTGGCGGCCAGGGTCTGCAGTGTTCGCTGGTCCAGGTCGTCGCCGAGTTCAATCTCGGGAAGCAGGCCCCAGCCCATGCCCAGCCGGATCGCCTCGCCGAACTCGTGGGCTGCAGGCACATAGTGGCGCGGCGGCTGGAGGGGCTTGCGGCTGAACCGCCGCAGGTAGCGGTCCTGCAGGTCGTCCTTGCGGTCGAAGATGATGACCGGGGCCTTCGCAAAGGCACTGGCCGCCGCGCCGCTGTCGAACCAGGTTTCGGCGAAGGCCGGCGTGCAGACCGGCAGGTAGCGCATGACGCCGAGCCGCCGGGAGGTGCAGCCCGGGGCCGGTTTGGCGGTGGCCGTGATGGCCGCTGCCGCTGCGCCGCTGCGGAGGAGCTCCAGCGAATAATCCTGGTCCTCGCGCAGGATTTCCAGCTGGACCGTCCCGGCCGCCGCAGCCAGCCCGGCCAGCGCCCAGGTGTGCAGCGAGTCGCTGTTGATCACGAGGGTCAGGCGGGTGTCCGGATGGGGGTTGCCGGGCTGCAGTTCATCGGCGAGGTCGGCGGACAGCATTTCGAGCTGCCGGGCAAACCGCACCACCGCCTGGCCGGACTCGGTGAGTTCAATCGGACGTGTCCTCCGCAGGACAGGGCGGCCGACGGCAACCTCGAGGGCGCGGATGCGCTGGCTGACAGCGGAGGCGGTAACCGACAGATGGCTGGCCGCGGCATCGAAGCTGCCCTGCGTGACGATGGCCGCCAGCGTCCGGGCCTGGTCCGGATGGATGTCTATCATTAGCTCATCTTATCTATGAGCAGAATGTTTAACTGGTTTCATGATGACGATCCTCCTACCGTTGGGAACGTGATCCTTCCCTTGCTCTCAGGCCTAGCCAGCGGCCTGTCCCTCATCGTGGCCATCGGCGCCCAGAACGCCTTCGTCCTCCGCCAGGGCCTCCAGCGCTCGCATGTCGCCCTGGTCATCGCCGTCTGCGCCGTCTCGGACCTGGTGCTGATCCTGTTGGGCGTGGCGGGCGTCGGCGTCGTGATCGAACAGGCTCCGGCAGTGCTCGAGGCGGTGCGCTGGGCCGGGGCTGCTTTCCTGGCGGCTTACGGAGCCTTCGCCGCCTGGCGGGCCATCCGCGGGCAGGCGCTCGGACAGCTCGGGACAGGGCAGGCTGTCAGCTGGGTCGCTGTCTTGGGAACCGGTCTGGCCTTTACGTGGCTGAACCCGCATGTGTACCTGGACACGGTCCTGCTGCTCGGGTCGCTGGCCAGCACGCACGGCCCGGACGGCCGCTGGTGGTTTGCTGCCGGGGCGGGTCTGGCCAGCATCGCCTGGTTCACGGCACTGGGCGTCGGCGCACGATTCCTGGCCCCGGTCTTCCGGCGCAGGAGTGCGTGGCGCGTCCTCGATGCCGTCATCGCCGCGGTCATGGTGACGATGGCCATCTCGCTGGTCGCCTGAGTACCGCCAACCCCCGTCCCGCCGGAAGGACAGGGCCGGTCGGCACTTGCCCGCTCAAGGGGGGCGGGTTCACGATTGCTGGTATGACAGCATCCGCAGCTTCGGCCCGCGACAGAAGGCGCGCAGCCATCGGCACGGCGGCCTTCGCAGTTGCCCCGGCAACAGTGGCTGGTGTGGTTCCGTGGCTCCTCACTGGCTGGGAAGTGGCGGCGCCTGTACCCGGGGGTGTGCCGGCGCAGGTCACCGGCGCGCTGTTGATCGGAGCGGGCGCGGCGGTGATTGCGAACTCCTTTGTGCATTTCGCGGTGGAGGGCCTCGGGACTCCCGCGCCTTTTGCGCCTCCCAAGCATCTGGTGGTGGGCGGGCTCTACCGGTACGTGCGGAATCCGATGTACGTGTCCATAGCAGCGGCCGTCGCCGGGCAGGGGCTATTGCTTGGGCAGCCTAAGCTCTTTCTGGCGCTGGCCATCGGCGCCGTCCCGGTGGTGGCGTTCGTCCGGCTGTACGAGGAACCGGTGCTGACCCGGAAGTTCGGTGCGGCATACGACGAGTACCGCCGCAACGTCCCGCGCTGGCTGCCCAGGCTCACGCCGTGGCGCCCGGAGGGTCCGGGGTCACCGCGGCGCTAGTCGCACCGGCGGCTACTTTCCGCGGCCCGCCCACTCCAGCAGCCGGTCCAGTGACCAGGTGGTGACGATCCGTTCGGCGGGCACCCCGTTCGAGGCCGCGCGCTCGGCGCCGTACTGCAGGAAATCCAGCTGCCCGGGCGCATGGGCGTCACTGTCGATACTGAAGAGGCAGCCGGCGTCGAGGGCCAGCTGGATCAGCTCGTCCGGGGGATCCTGCCGCTCGGGACGGGAATTGATTTCGACAGCGACATCCTGCTCGGCGCACGCGGCGAATACCCGCTTGGCGTCGAACTCGGACTGCGGCCGGGTTCCCCTAGACCCCTGCAGCAGGCGCCCGGTGCAGTGGCCCAGGACATTCATGTGCGGATCGTTGATGGCGCCGAGCATCCTGTCGGTCATGGTGCGCCGGTCGGACCGGAGTTTCGAGTGGACGCTCGCCACCACGACGTCCAGCCGGTCCAGCATGTCCGGCGACTGGTCCAGGGTGCCGTCCTCCAGGATGTCCACCTCGATGCCGGCCAGCAGGCGGAAGTTGCTGCCGTCGTCGTCGTTGATCCCCGCAACAACGTCCAGCTGCTCCGTCAGGCGTTCGGCGCTTAGTCCGTTGGCGATCTTGAGGTTGGGCGAGTGGTCCGTCAGGGCAAGGTAGTCCCGGCCCAGCGTCCGGGCGGCGTCAGCCATGAGCTCGATCGGGGACCCGCCGTCGGACCAGTCGCTGTGGCTGTGCAAGTCACCGCGGAGGGCGGAGCGCAGTTCGGCGCCGCCTTTTGCCAGTGGCTGCTGCCCACGCTGCCGCAGGCCGTCGAGATAGTCGGGGACGCCGCCGTCGACCGCCTGCCGGATGACTTCAAAGGTTCTTTCCCCGATGCCCTTCATGCTCTTCAGCCGGCCATTGCGTGCCCGGGCAGCCACCTCGTCCGGGTCCAGGGCCCCGATGATCCCGGCCGCCTTTCGGAACGCCTGGATCTTGAACGTCGGGGCCAGCTCGCGCTCGAGCCAGAAGGCGATTTCATTCAGGGCATCAACGGCGTCCATCAGTCCATCTTGCACCCGATGGGTGCCGAATCCTGCCCCCGTGCGGGACCGATTTTGGATATTCCGGAAGTAGGCTCTATAGTTTTAGAGGTCCAGTTCGGAGCAACTCGAAAGGACAAAAACGAAAGGCTTCGGCCCTTTATTTTTGCCCTGAATGAGCCGGATTGAGTTCAGGCCCCCATCGTCTAGCGGCCTAGGACACCGCCCTTTCACGGCGGCGGCACGGGTTCGAATCCCGTTGGGGGTACGCAAGGAAGTGGTCAAACCGGACCGAAAAGTCTGGTAGGCTAAAGGCCTTGAAAAATTGCAGTAGCGATACTGCAGGAAGCAAGAAACACGCAGTACAAGCAGTAAACAAGCAAGGCCCTGTAGCGCAGTTGGTTAGCGCGCCGCCCTGTCACGGCGGAGGTCGCGGGTTCAAGTCCCGTCAGGGTCGCTCTGATTGCCAGAAGAAATTCCGGCCGTCAAGGTGACATGTCACCTAGGCTCTGTAGCTCAGTTGGTAGAGCGTTCGACTGAAAATCGAAAGGTCACCGGATCGACGCCGGTCGGAGCCACCACTGGGAAGCGCCAGTTCTTCGGAACTGGTGCTTTTCTTCTTTAACCAGCTACTCCCTCTGAGGCGCAGCAGGTCCAGCGACGCGCAAATGTCCCCGCGACGCGCGTCGTGACGCTCCCGGCGGCGCCCCTTCGACCACAGAGTCCGGCGCCAGCATGGCGCGCTTACCGGCCCAGAGCGCGAGGCCAGGAAAATCCCCACGAAACCCGTTGACAGGATCCTAGTAACGCGCGTAACCTAAATCACACGCTCGAAGTAACGCGCGTTACTAAAGATGATTCAGCTGGCCACGGCGGCCAGTGTTGGCAAGATACCCGGAGTATTCAATGGCGAACAGCACACCCACTGCGGCGGAGGCGACTCCGTCGGCCCCCGGCAACCGCGGCGCCACCATGGCGGACGTTGCCAAAGCCGCCGGAGTGTCCCGCACCGCCGTGTCGTTCGTCCTCAGCAACCGGGAAAACGCCAGCATTTCGGAAGACACCAAGCAGCGCATCCTCGAAGCGGTCCACAGGCTCGGTTACCGGCCCAATGCCGGCGCCAGGGCCCTGGCTTCCCAACGGAGCGACTGGTACGGCATCGTCACAGAGATCGTCACGGCACCGTTCGCCGTCGACATCATCAAGGGCGCGCAGGACCAGGCCTGGCTCTCCCGCCGGTTCCTGCTCATTGCCCCTTCAGACCAGGCCGATGCCGTAGGACCCAACCAGGGGATGGAGGATGCAGCATTTGAAAAGCTGCTGGAGCAGAGGGTGGAAGGACTTCTGTATGCGGCCACCTTCCACCGGGCCGTGCATGTTCCGAAAAGCGCCAACGAGGTGCCCACAGTCCTCATCAACTGCTTCGACGCGGACGGGAAGCTGCCCTCGATTGTCCCGGACGAGCGTGCCGGTGGCCGCGTCGCCGTCGAGCGGTTGCTCCAGGCAGGCCACTCCAGGATCGGTGTCATCAACCTGGATCCGAACATCCCCGCCGCCATCGGGCGCTTGGACGGTTGCCGCGAAGCACTCGCCGCGGCAGGGCTGGAACTCGATCCTGATCTTGTAGTCCCGGGATACGCGACGGCGGACGGCGGCTACGAGGCAGCCTGCCAAATTCTTGACAAATATCCCGCCGGGGCAGGCAGGCCAACCGCGCTGTTCTGCCTCAACGACCGGATGGCCATGGGCGCCTACGACGCCATCAAGGAGCGCGGGCTCGCCATCCCCCAAGACATCGCCGTGATCGGCTTCGACAACCAGGAACTCATTGCGGCCTACCTCAGGCCGAAACTGACCACGGTTGCGTTGCCCTTCGAGGAGATGGGTGCGCTGGGTGTCCAGACACTCGCAAGCCTTACAGCAGGACAGCCGATCACTGCACATCAGCAAATGGTCGACTGTCCGCTGCTAGAACGCTATTCAGTCTGACGGCAAATCAACTACTGAACAGCAACCCCAACCACACCTTCACCTTCGACAGCGAAGACGAGGAAAGAGATATCCATCATGACACAAGCACGATTCCTGAGGTCTGCCCGCATTGCGGCGGCCGGCCTGGCCATGGGTGCCCTGGTGCTCACCGGGTGCTCCGCCAATGCGGGCAACTCCGGCTCCGCGAAGGCTGACGCCTCGGCCCAAAGCGCGCTCCTGACCATTCCCCGCGAGGACATGGGCACGTTCGTCCGGAACTTCAACCCGTTCGCCCCCACCGTGGCCCCCATGACCCAGCAGGCCATCTACGAATCCCTGCTGGTCTACAACCCGGCCAAGGGTGAAACCACCCCGTGGCTGGCCAGCGAATGGAAGGCAGCCGAGGACGGCAAGTCCATCACCTTCACCCTCCGCGACGGCGTGAAGTGGTCCGACGGCCAGCCCCTGGTCCCGGCCGATGTTGTCACCACGTTCGCGCTGCAGAAGAAGATCAAGGGCGGTTACGACTACCTGGACACTGTCGCGGCCGAAGGCACCAACCAGGTCAAGTTCAGTTTCAAAACCGCATGGTCCCCGGCGCTGTTCGACCTCGGCCAGCTGAGCATCCTGCCGGACCACGTCTGGTCCAAGATTGCGGACCCCGAGAAGGACGCCAACGAAAAGCCCGTGGGCACCGGCCCGTACACCGAGGTGGACACCTTCCAGGCCCAATCGTTTGTGCTCAAGAAGAACCCCAACTACTGGCAGCCGGAAAAGCAGAAGATCGCCGGCATCAAGATGCTCGCCTTCGCCGGGAACGACGGCGCCAACCTCGCCGCCGCGAACGGCGACGTAGACTGGGCCCCGCAGTACATGCCCAACATCGAGAAGACCTTCATTTCCAAGGACCCGGACCACCGCAAGTACTGGTTCCCGCCCACGGGTTCCATGATCAACTGGCAGCTCAACACCACCAAGGCCCCGTTCAACGACACGGACGTCCGCAAGGCCCTCTCCATGGCCGTGGACCGTGAGCAGGTCACCAAGATCGGCATGAGCGGCTACACCCAGCCGGCGGACTGCACCGGCCTGTCCGGGAACTACGGAACCTGGAAGAACAAGGACGTCCAGGACGACTGCGACTGGACGAAGCTCAACGTTGACGAGGCCAACAAGCTCCTGGACAAGGCCGGCTACCCCAAGGGCGCGGACGGCAAGCGCACGCTGAAGGACGGCAAGCCCTTCGAGTTCAAGATCTCCGTAGGCGCCGCGTCCTCCGACTGGCTCTCCGTGGCCAACGTGATCGCCCAGAACCTCGCCGAGGTGGGCGTCACGGCCAAGGTTGATTCCCCGGACTGGGCAGCCGTGGTTGCAGGCTATGAGACCGGTGACTTCGATTCCGGCATCGTCTGGAGCGCCAACGATCCCAGCCCGTACAAGTACTTCGCGGGCATGATGGGCACCTCCACGGTCAAGCCGGTGGGGGAGAAGACGTTCGAGAACTACCACCGCTTCGGCGACGCCAAGGCCGACGCCCTGCTGACCGAATTCGCGGCCGCCACCGACCAGGACAAGCAGCACGAGATCGCGGACAAGCTCCAGGAGGAGTACAGCGCCGTTGCCCCCGCCATCCCGCTGTTCGCAGGGCCGGAATGGGGCGCCTACAACAACACGCGCTTCACCGGATGGCCCACGGAAGAAAACCCGTACGCCACCCTCTCGGTCAGGGCACCCACCACGGTGCTGGTCCTGACCTCGCTGGAACCAGCCAAGTAGGGGCTGGGCACTCAGTCCCCTCGCCCCTTCCGCACTAACGGCGTGCCCGGCACCAAGCCACGGCACCGGGCACGCCGCCCCACTTCCGCAATTCCCGAATGGAGGGAAACCGTGCGCTTTATCCTGCGCCGCCTGGGTTTCTACCTGATCGCCTTCTGGGTGTCCATCACTTTGAATTTCCTCCTCCCGCGCTTTATGCCGGGGGACCCCGTATCCCGCATGTTCGCCCGCACCCAGGACCGCATGCAGCCCGAACAGATCGACGCCCTGCGCAAGCTGCTCGGCGTCGACGACCGGCCCATCTGGGAGCAGTACGTCGGCTACCTGCACAACATGGTCACCGGGCAGATGGGCGTTTCCATCTCCCGCTTCCCCACCCCGGTCACCGAAGTCATCGCCTCGCAGGTGGGCTGGACGCTCCTGCTGGGCGGGACCGCGCTGGTGATTGCCGCCGTCGTGGGCAACCTGCTCGGCATCCTGGCCGCCTGGCGGCGCGGCGGAGCCATCGACTCGGCACTGCCTCCCTTCCTGATCTTCATCGGGTCCTTCCCGTACTTCTGGCTCGCGATGGGTGCCCTCTACCTGTTCGGCGTCACGCTGGGCTGGTTCCCCATCCGCCACGCGTTCAGCGACACCATTGAGCCCAGCTTCAGCTGGGAGTTCATGTCCGACGTCGGCATGCACCTGGTGCTGCCGGCCCTCACCATCGTGCTGGTTTCGGTGGGAGGCTGGATGCTGGGCATGCGCAACACCATGATCGCCACCAACGCCGAGGACTACATCACCATGGCCGAGGCCAAGGGCCTGCGCCCGGGCCGGATCATGTTCCGCTACGCCGCCCGCAACGCCATGCTGCCGTCCGTCACCAGCTTCGGTATGAGCCTGGGCTTCGTGGTGGGTGGTGCGCTGCTGACCGAGGTGGTGTTCGCCTACCCCGGCGTGGGCTACCAGCTCCTCAACGCAGTTCAGGGCCTCGACTACCCGCTGATGCAGGGGCTCTTCCTGACCATCACGGCCGCCGTGCTGCTGGCCAACTTCCTCGTGGACATCCTTTACGTCCGCCTCGACCCGCGCGTACGCGCCAACTAGGAAGGACGGGCCATGACCTCTTCCATCGCAACCACCGCCTCCACCGTGTCGGGGGAGACCCCCGCCGGCGGCACTCCGCCGGGCACCCTGGCCGGAAACACGGCAGGAACGCCCGACGGCGGCCCAGGGCTCCCGCCCGGACCCTCCGTCCGCAGGCCCAACCGCAGCCTGCTGCACGGCCTGCTGACCAACAAGAAGGCCATGACGGGCGCGGCCATCCTGTTCGTTTTCATCGCCCTGGCGCTCCTGGCCCCCGTCCTCTACCCGGACAATCCCTCCAAAATCACCGGCATGGCGTCCCAGGAGCCCGATGCCGAGTTCTGGCTGGGCACCACTGCCAAGGGCCAGGACGTACTGGCCCTGACCATCCACGGCGCACGCAGCTCCCTGTTTGTGGGCCTGACCGTGGGCTTCGCCTCGACGTTCATCGGCATCCTCGTGGGCCTGGCCTCGGCCTACTTCGGCAAGTTCATCGACGAGGCCCTGTCCCTCACCACCAACGTGTTCCTGCTCCTGCCGGGGCTGCCGCTCCTGGTGATCCTGGCCGCGTTCCTGCCGCCGGGCCTGGGCACCGTGATCCTGGTCCTCGTGGTCACCGGCTGGGCCGGCTCGGCGCGGGTGCTGCGCTCGCAGGCGCTGTCCATCCGGTCCAAGGACTTCGTGGCCGCGGCCGTAGTCACGGGTGAACGGCCCTTGCGGATCATGTTCCGCGAAATCCTGCCCAACATGGCCTCCATCGTGATGGGCACGCTTTTGGCCTGCATCATCTACGGCATCGGCGCCCAGGCCGGGCTTGAGTTCCTGGGCCTCGGTGACGTCAGCACGGTCTCGTGGGGCAACAACCTCTACTGGGCCGGCAACGAGGGCGCCCTGCTCACCGGCAGCTGGTGGGTGTTTATTCCCTCCGGCCTGTGCATCGCGCTGGTGGCGTTCTCGCTGTCGCTGATCAACTATGCGGTGGACGAGGTCACCAACCCCCGCCTCAGGAAGATCCGCAAGGCCACGCCTGCAAAACCCGGAAAGCGAGCATCGGCATGACCGTCTCCCAGACCTCCTTCGGTTCCCACGAACCGGTCCTGGAAATCAAGGACCTCACCGTGAAGTACCGCGGCGACACCCGCTCCACCACCGCCGTCGACCGCGTCTCCTTCAGCATCGGCGTCGGCGAAATCTTCGGCCTGGCCGGCGAATCCGGCTGCGGTAAATCCACCATTGCCAACGCCATCATGCGGCTGCTGCGGGACCCGGCGGAAATCGCCGGCGGCAGCATCAGCTTCGGCGGCAAGGACGTCCTGGCCATGAGGCCGGAAGAGCTGCGCCGCTTCCGCTGGCAGGACGTGGCCATGGTCTTCCAATCCGCCATGAACTCGCTGAACCCGGTGATGACCATCGGCGACCAGATCGTGGATATCTACACCACCCATGCCGGCTACACCCGGAAGGAGTCGTTGCGGCGGGCAGCCGAACTGCTCGAACTCGTCCGGATCGACCCCGCCCGGCTGAAGTCCTACCCGCACCAGCTCTCGGGCGGCATGCGGCAACGCGCCGTGATTGCGATGGCCGTCGCGCTCAAGCCCTCACTGCTGATCCTGGACGAGCCCACCACCGCGCTGGACGTGGTGGTGCAGCAGGAGATCATGGCCCAGATCAAGGAGCTGCAGCGCGAACTGGGCTTCTCCGTCCTGTTCATCACGCACGACATGTCCCTCATGGTGGAGCTCTCGCACCGGATGGCAGTGATGTACGGCGGCCGGATCGTGGAGACTGCCAAAGCCAAGGACATCCACGCAGCCCCGCTCCACCCCTACACGCAGGCACTGATGGGCGCGTTCCCGCCGCTCACCGGCCCCCGTGTTCCCCTGACGGGCCTGGCCGACGGCGTGAAGTTCAGCAACATCGCCGATCTCCAGGAAGTGTCGCCCGCGCATTTCGTATCCCCCCTTCCAGCCCTCCAAGGAGCACAGCCATGAGCACCCCGGTTTCAGCACGGCCGGCACCGGCAGCCAAGGAGCAGGACCTCACCCAAACGGGAGCTCCCGCCCTCGAAGTGAAAGGCCTGGTCAAGGACTTCCACAGCGGCGGCCTGTTCTCACGGGCCTCGGTCCGGGCGCTGGGCGGCGTGGACCTGGCCATCAGGAAAGGCGAGATCGTGGCGCTCGTGGGGGAGTCCGGCTCCGGCAAGAGCACCCTGGCCCGCTGCATCGCGCGGCTGGAGAAGCCCACCGCCGGCCAGATCCTGATCGACGGAACGGACGTCCTCAAACGCGACCGGTTCCAGGCATCCAGGGAATACCGGTCCCGGCTGCAGATGGTGTTCCAGGATCCGTTCGGCTCGCTCAACCCGGTGCACCGGATCGAACACTTCCTCACCCGGTCCCTGACGCTGCACGGAAAGGCCGGGACACCGGATCAGCTGCGCCGCCGCCTGGATGAGCTGATGACGACGGTGGGGCTCACCCCGGACATGCTCAACTCCTACCCGCACGAACTCTCCGGCGGGCAGCGGCAGCGCGTGGCCATCGCCCGGGCGCTCGCCGTTGAACCCGAGGTGATCCTCGCGGATGAACCCACTTCGATGCTGGACGTCTCCGTGCGGATCGGCATCCTGAACCTGATGCGCCAACTGCGGGACAAACAAGGCATCTCGATGCTCTACATCACCCACGACCTTGCCTCCGCCCGCTACCTGGCGGACCGGATCGCCGTGATGTTCGCCGGGGAACTGGTGGAGGAAGGCGAATCGCTGGACCTGCTGGCGAACCCGGCCCACCCCTACACCCGGCTGCTGGTCTCGGCCGTGCCGGATCCCGCCCGCACCGGGTCCTATGACCCGCATGAGCGTGCGGCGCTGCGCGCCGCGGTGATGGAGTCGGCGTCGTGCGCGTTCGACGGCGACGCGGAGCAGCGCTGTTCCGCCACCGAACCCGTCCGGCACCGCGTGGGCGATCCCGCCAACGAGCACTGGGTCCGCTGCCACCTGTACCGGCCACCGGCAACGGCAGCCAGCCATGCCCTGTCCGCCGAGCCCCTCGAATCCGCGCTCCCGACACCTCTCGACGCGTCGCCAGCCGACGACTCCCGCACAGAAAACAAGGCTTCCGCATGACCGAACTGACCCACCCCTTGGCCACCGTGCCACGGGATGAGCTCGTGGCACGGGCCGAGGCAGACCCGCACCGGCCGCGCTTCCACTTCGTCTCACCCGCAGGCTGGCTCAACGATCCCAACGGGGTGAGCCAATGGAACGGGACCTACCACCTCTTCTACCAGTACAACCCGGAGGGCGCCTTCCACCACCGCATCCAGTGGGGCCATGCCACCAGCACGGACCTGGTCAACTGGACCGACCAGCCCGTGGCACTGGAGCCCTCCGAAGGCCCGGACGCCGACGGCTGCTGGTCCGGTGTGCTGGTGAACGACGGCGGCACGCCCACCCTGGTGTACTCCGGCCGGCTCGGGGAGCACGAACTGCCCTGCGTGGCGGTCGGCTCGCCCGACCTCCTGGCCTGGACTAAAGCACCCGAAAACCCGGTGATTCCGGCGCCGCCGGCCGGGGTGGACATCACCGCCTACCGTGACCACTGCGTCTGGCGGGAGGGCACGGTCTGGCGCCAGCTCGTGGGATCCGGAATCCGCGGCCGCGGGGGGACGGCTTTCCTGTACGAGTCCGCCGACCTCCGCCGCTGGGAGTACATCGGCCCCCTGTTCATCGGCGATGCCGCCTCCGGCGACCAGGCGGCCACAGACTGGCAGGGCACCATGTGGGAGTGCGTGGACCTGTTCCGCGCGGGCGCGGGGACGTTGGGGGCCGGCGCTGTGGGTGACCGGACACACGGCACCGACGTGTTCGTCTTCTCAGCCTGGCACGACGGCGACACCCGCCACCCGCTCTACTGGACGGGCCGCTACGCCGGGGATTCGTACACGCCCCGGGAACTTCACCGGCTCGACTACGGCGGACGCTACTTCTACGCCCCGCAGTCCTTTGCGGACGGATCCGGCCGCCGGGTCATGTTCGGCTGGCTGCAGGAGGGCCGGACGGAGGCCGCCATGGTGGAGGCCGGCTGGTCGGGCGTGATGAGCCTGCCCCGGGTGGCCACCCTCGACCCGGACGGGGAACTGTCGTTCGCTCCTGTGCCGGAGGTGGAGTCGCTGCGGCGTGACCACGTCCGGATCGGTCCCCGCACCGTTGGCGCGAGCGAGGTGCTCGCAGGGGTTTCGGGAAACCAGCTGGACCTTGAGCTGAACCTTGAGATGGAGCCGGGGAGCATCTTCCGGCTGGGGATCCTGGCTACCGGGGCCGAGGAAACAGTCATCGAGGTCGGATACGACGTCGGCAGCGGCGGCTTCCCGCAGTCCTATGTGCTCCTGGACCGCGAGCCCAGCAGCCTGGACGGGACCGTGGATGCCGGGCAGAAATCCGGCCCGGTGCAGCTGCCCGGCGGCAGGCTGCACCTGCGTGTCCTGGTGGACCGATCGGCGCTGGAGATCTTCGCCAACGGGAAGCCGCTGACGGCCCGGGTGTATCCAACCCTCGGCGGGGAGTCCGTCCGGCTGTCGGCGGCTGGAACGGTCCGGCTGCAGCAGCTGGACGCCTGGCGCATGGAGGGAGTCTTCGGCGGCCCGCGCCCGCTGTTCCCCTAGCACTGCCATCGTCGGTTGCTCCGTAACGGCCCTTTTGGGGCTTCATAACGGCCGTGGGCCCACGCCGACAGGGTTCCCTGGCCGAGCTTGCGAGGCGAGGGGGTCGGTGGGGAGCAACCGATGGGCCAAATCGATCCATCCTGAAGCATCTTCCAAGATCAAAGGCGATCTGAATGTCCAAAAGGTTAGTTGCAGGGTTTTGCCGTGGCCGCGCTCGGCCTTGGCACGCTGGCTGCGGGTTCGGTTCTGGCCCCGGCCATGATGGCCCCGCCCGCCCGTGCTGTTCCGGGAACAGGGCCCATCACGCTGGGCACCAGCACCAGCCCCATGCCCGATGTGGTGCCCGTCAGCGGAAGCTGGACCCGGCCGGCGGGCGGCGGCCAGTCCGCCGTCGCCCCCCGGAGCAGAACGCCGCTGCCATCGGTGAACAGCGCATCAGCGGGACCGCGAGGTATACGGCCGAAGTGTCCGTGGACCCGGGCAGCCCCCACGCCTTGGGAGCGCTGGTGTTCCGCGGCGCGGCCGATGCCAGCAGCGGCTACGCGGCCACCATCGATCCGAACCTTGACCGGGTCCGGCTCTTCGATCTGGCCACCGGCGAGGATGTGGCGCCGTCCGCGGAGGCGCCGGTTCGGTGCTCCTGCGTGCCTCTGCCGACGGCTCTACGGCGTATTACGTCAACCTGGACCCGAACCTGCGGCTGGCGCGGATCTTCAAGCTCCAAGACGGCGTTTTCAATCCCGCCAGCAGCATCCTCGCCAGTGTCCCGCTGCTGCTGAGCCACGGCGTCAGCTACAGCCTGGAGGCCCAGGCCGCAGGGGAGCGGCTGACCGTGACGCTCGACGGCGCCGAAATCCTGGCCGTCGATGACGCCTCGCTGGCCTCCGGAAGAGTGGGGCTGAACGTGTTCGACGGCCGGGCAGCGTATCAGGATGTGCTGGTGACAGGCTCCGGATAAGCGTGATCCAAGCCGTGGAGGAAGGTGAACCGTTGGTGGCCGGAGGGTGACATTTCACACTAAATCTGATTTAAAGTGCAACATTTGACGTGGAAAATTCCCTGTGGCACGCGCGCGCAATGGGCAATGTAAGCGCTTGCACAAATGGAGCGAAACTCGGTTTTTGGCGGCCCGAAACACGGTTTGATAAGCAGGCCGCGGCCCGCCTAGCGTGGAAACCGGCGCCGGAAGAGATCATCTTCCGGATCGCCTCCCGGGGCCCCACCCAAGCCCCGAACCCCTCGACACAAAGGCGTCCTCGATGACGCCTGCCGTGTCATCGGGAAACGCCGGAGTTTCGGGAAAAGGGCATATGCCCGTCTTCCACGAATGGTCTTACTCCGCGAGAAGAGCAAAATATGCACAAGCACCCCAACACACCCCGGATGCTGCGGTGGCGCCCCGCCGCCGCAGCACTGGCAGCGGCCGTGGCGGCCTCGGCCTTCCTTGCGGTTCCGTCGGCCCTGGCCAACGAACCCTCGGACCCGCCCGCTGCTGAGCAGATGCCTGCCCCCACCCCCGGCTTCCCGCTGCCCACCGATCACAGCCAGAAGGCCTACGACCCGGCGGCGGACTTCACCTCCAAATGGACCCGTGCCGACGCCAAGCAGATCATGGCGCAGAGCGATTCCACAGTGGCGCCCGGCCAGAACTCCATGAGCCCCGACGTCACCATGCCGGAAATCCCTGAGGACTTCCCGGCCATGAACGACGACGTCTGGGTCTGGGACACCTGGTCCCTGACTGACGAGAACGCCAACCAGATCAGCTACAAGGGCTACGACGTCATCTTCTCCCTGGTCGCCGACCGGCACGCCGGCTACGGCTTCGACCAGCGCCACTGGAACGCCCGGATCGGCTACTTCTTCCGCAAGACCAACGCCGACCCGGCCAAGGACAAGTGGAACTACGGCGGACACCTGTTCCTGGACAACACCTCCATCGGCAACACCGAATGGTCCGGCTCCACCCGCCTGATGCAGGGCAACCACGTCAACGTGTTCTACACGGCCACCACGTTCTACGACGTGGCCGAGCGGAACGCCGGCGGCGGCGGCATCGCGCCGGACGCAGCCATCGCAAAGGCGCTGGGCAACATCCACGCCGACAAGAACGGCGTCACGTTCGACGGCTTCCAGCACACCAAGCTGCTTGAGCCGGACGGGAAAATGTACCAGAACAAGGCGCAGAACCCGGGCTTCGCCTTCCGCGACCCCTACACGTTCGCGGACCCGGCCCACCCGGGCAAGACCTTCATGGTCTTCGAAGGCAACACCGGCGGTAAGCGCGGCGAATACGAGTGCAAGCCCGAGGACCTGGGCTACAAGCCCGGCGACCCCAACGCCGAGAAACTCAACGAGGTCAACAGCAGCGGCGCCTACTACCAGACCGCCAACGTCGGGCTGGCCGTCGCGGACAACAAGGACCTGACCAAGTGGTCCTTCCTGCCGCCGGTCCTCTCGGCCAACTGCGTGAACGACCAGACCGAGCGTCCGCAGATCTTCATCCAGAACGAAAACGGCAAGAACAAGTACTACCTGTTCACCATCAGCCACCAGTTCACCTACGCAGCAGGCATGCGCGGCCCCGACGGCGTCTACGGCTTCGTGGGCGACGGCGTCCGTTCCGATTACCAGCCGATGAACAACAGCGGCCTGGCCCTGGGTTCACCGACGGACCTGAACATGCCGGCCAACGCTCCGGAAGGTCCCAACCCGCTCCAGAACGGCCGCCAGTTCCAGGCCTACTCGCACTATGTGCAGCCGGGCGGCCTGGTGCAGTCCTTCATCGATAACGTGAACGGCGTCCGCGGCGGCTCGCTCTCGCCCACCGTGAAGATCAACTTCCGTGACGGCGTGTCCCAGGTGGACCGCAGCTTTGGCAAGAACGGCCTCGGCCCGTTCGGCTACCTGCCCACCAACCTCAAGGTTGGCGGCGAAGGTCTCTACAAGTAACACCGCCGGGTAGCTTCACACCCGCAGCAGCAGGGGCGTCCGGAATTATCCGGACGCCCCTGCTCCTTTTTGTGCCTCTTATATACGGATGCATCTGCGGCCGAAAACGGGAAGCCCGCCTCTTTCAAAGGGAAGCGTCAGCGGTCCCGTTATATACGGATGCATCTGCGGCCGAAAACGGGAAGCCCGCCTCTTTCAAAGGGAAGCGTCAGCGGTCCCGCGTGGAATCCCGCACGTCATCCGGGCTAGACTCGCACGCCGGGGACAGAACGCCAATGCCGCCAGCTGCAGGAACGGAGCGGGCGGCGCAATCTCAACCAGAAAAGTGACTTTTGAAAAACCTTGCACGCCCTCTGACCGCAGCCGCCCTCTTTGCCGCACTGGCACTCACCGCATGCTCCGCGCCCGAAGCCGCCAGAGCGCCGTCGTCGTCCGCTCCCGCGACCGCCTCGGCAACGGCGACACCCAGCAAGAGTTCCGGGCCGTACGGGGACTTCCCTTCCGCAGCGGAGGCGTGCACCACCATCTCCCAGCAGGCCACCGGCGCCTCGCTGTTCCCGCTCTCGGCCGCCCAGGGCAAAACGGCGGAGCTGGAACAGCTCAAGGCTGAGCTCAGCGAAACCGCCGAACGGGTTCCGGACGAGCTCAAAGCAGATTTCGCCAACCTTAACGAGGTGGCCGTCGCCGGGCTGAGCGACCAGACGGTGTACTCGAGCGGAAAGTTCGACGCCGCCATGACCCCGGTTACGGCCTGGCTCGCGGCCAACTGCAAGTAGCGGATTTCGGCTGAGCAATTTCCACTGGCGTTCAGCCGCTTCTCCCGGCCAAGGGATAGGGTGGTGTTCAAGAGAAGGGGAGTGCCTGATGGAATACCAGAATCCACATCCCGCGCCGGGGGCCCACGCTGAACCAGGCAGTGCCCTGCCGGCCGGCACCGGACGTACCGTCATTTCCGAAACGGCAGTTGCCAAGGTAGCCGGCATTGCCGCCCGCGCCGTGCCGGGTGTCTATTCGCTTGGCACCGGACCGTCCCGTGCCCTCGGAGCCATCCGGGACGCCGTGGGCAGCTCGGACCACGCCGCCGGAGTCCACGCGGAAGTCGGCGAGACGCAGGTGGCAGTGGACATCAACCTCGTGGCCGTCTACGGGACGCCGCTGCACTCCCTGGCGGACCAGGTCCGCGCCGCCGTCTATACCGCCGTGGAAGAGCTCGTAGGCCTGCAGGTCATCGAGGTCAACGTGGAGATCAACGACGTCTACGTGGCAGGTCCGGCAAAGCCCGGCCTGCCCGTGGAAGCCCGGACTGAAAGGGAGGCCATCCAGTGAACCTGACCGTGGTGGGAATTGCAGTGGGCGCCTTCGTGGCCTTTATGTCGTTCCAGTTCGGCGTCTGGGGCTTCCTGGTTTCGCTGCTGTTCATGGGGATCGGCGCCCTTCTTGGCCGGGCCGCGGAAGGGAAACTTGACCTGCGCAGCGTGTTCGATGCCATCACTGGCCGGCGCTCGTCGTCATGAGCAGCGCGGCCGGAACCGTGGCCGGTGGCTCCGTGATGGCCGGACACAACCGCATCAGTACGCAGGCGCTCACCAGCCTTGCCAGGGCCGCTGCCGCTGAGGCCCTGGGGGTCCCGGCGCACGACGTCCGGGCTGACTGGTCCGACGACGACGGCCTGCTGGCCCTGTCGCTCGTCCTGCCTATCAGGATCCCGCCACTAACAACTGTCCTGCGCGATCCGGGCCGCGTGGCCGGGTTCGGCGGATCCATCTGGGAGCGCGCCGTCGCGGCTAAAGCCGTGATCCTGCACCGCGTTGCGGAACTTAGCGGGGCGCAGCTGAGCCGGGTCGACATCCGGATCAGCGGCG
Organism: Arthrobacter sp. NPDC093128; assembly: GCF_040683875.1. Classification (NCBI taxonomy): domain Bacteria; kingdom Bacillati; phylum Actinomycetota; class Actinomycetes; order Micrococcales; family Micrococcaceae; genus Arthrobacter; species Arthrobacter sp. NPDC093128. The sequence continues at coordinate 45,158 of NZ_JBFBEY010000007.1, read as the reverse complement.
CCGCCATCAGCGAAGGGGGAAGGGTCCAGTGAACGACGCGACGGACGTCCGCCCAAAGGGCAGCCACGCAGCGGGACACGGCGCGGATGCCGCCTCAGCTGGCCCGGCCGCGGATTCCCGCGGCGCCGGGATGCGGCGGATCCTGGACCGTGAAACGCGCTCTTCCCGCGCCGGAGTGTCCGGCATCGCCGCGGTCCTGGTGGTGCTCCTGTGCGGCTACGGCCTCCTCGAAGCCGCGGTGCGTGCCATCGGGCAGCCGCCGTGGCTCATCGATCCGGAGACTGCCGCGGAGCGCATCATCGCCCTGCCGCAGGGCATCCCGCCCCTGCTGCTCGGTGTCATCGGAGCCGTCACGGCCATGGTGGGGCTGTTCTTCTTCCTCAATGCGGTGCTGCCCGGACGGCGGGCCAGGCACCTGCTCTCGGATCCCCGCGCCGGAGTGGTGGTTGACGACGAAGTGATCGCCTCCGCGCTTGCCCGACGTGCCCGGCTGGCCGCGAACGTCACCCCGGAACAGGTGATGGTGGTGGTTTCGCAGCGGCAGGTAACCGTCAGCGTGCGTCCCACGTCCGGGGTGCCGGTCAGCGAAAACGCCGTGCTGGCGTCGGTGCTGGACGAACTGCGGGAGATGGCTCCCGCTCCCATGCCCGAAGTACGCGTCAGCGTGGCCACGTCCGGGGTGATCGGGGCATGAACAACACCCCCAGAGTACTTAACCGGATCCTGATCGGAATCCTGGGCCTGAAACTGCTGGTCATCGGACTCCTCCTGGTCACACTAGCCACCGTGCCGGCCGCGGGTCCGTGGTGGCAGCAGTGGTCCGCCGGCGTGTGGAGCGGAATGAGCCAGCTCTTCCAGCACACCGGAGTTCCGGGCCGTGAGGAAAGCTGGCTGTGGGCCGTGCTCGCACTGCTGCTGGTCGGGGTCATTGCCGCGATGGTTGCGTGGGTGGCTCAGCAGGGCAAAGGCCGCTCCGGCCTGATTGTCGCCGAGGACGACGCCGGCGATTTCCCCGGCAACGTGCGGATCGGCGGCGGCGTGGCCGAGCAGGCGCTGCGGGCGGCGTTGGCCGAACGGCAGGACCTCGCCGGCGCCACGGTAGCCACCTACGAGATCCGCGGCGAGCCCGCGTTGAAGATCCGGCTGCAGCCCCGCCACGGCGTGGCCCCGCACCTCCTTGCCGCGGATGTTTCCGCCCTCGTGGAGGCGCTGGACGCCGTGGTCGGCAAACGCACGCCCGTGCTGATCCACATCAGTGCGGGTGCCCGTTCACGGTTCAGCCGCGCCGAACGCGTCCGCTGACAGGCGGGCCCGGCAGCAGGGCCCAAGCCCGGCAGGGCCAAGCGCGAAGAGCCGCAACGCAGCAGGGGCGCTCCCTTCCTTCCGGAAGGGAGCGCCCCTGCTGCGTTGTGCGCTTGAGCTGTGTGTTTGAGCCGTGTGCTCTAGTCGGCGAGGAGGTACGCGGCGGAGTTCGGTGCCAGCTTCCGTGCGCCGGCCGGGTCCGTCTTCGCTTCGGCGCCGCCACCCGTCACAGCCTCCGGCGTGCTGGCCAGGGCGACCCGGTATCCGTCCGGCAGCGGGGCTGCGGCAATGCCCATGTTGGCGATCACCAGGACGTCCCCGTTGCGGAAGGCGAGGACACCGTCGGCAGGCTCGTGCGAATCTGCCCAGACGAAGCTCCCTACGCCCAGCCGGTGTTCGCGGCGGAGGGCCAGTGCGGCACGGTACAGCTCCAGCGTGGAACCGGCGACGCCGTCCTGACGGTCCGCGGCCAATACACCGAACGACTTGGGCTGGGGGAGCCAGGGGGCGGCCGGCGCGTTGGCTGCTCCGGCTCCTGCTCCTGTTCGGGCTGCCGACGCGAACCCGTAGCCCGGTTCCCCGGACTTCCACGGAAGCGGGACACGGCAGCCGTCGCGGCCGCGTTCCACGCCGTTGGTCCGGAAGAACGTGGGGTCCTGGCGGGCTTCGGCCGGGACGGCGGTGTGCTCGGGTAGGCCCAGTTCCTCGCCCTGGTAGAGGTAGGCCGAACCCGGGAGGGCCAGCGAAACCATGGTGGCGGCCCTGGCACGTGCCAGGCCCAGTCCGGCGTCCGGCTGCTCATCCTCGGCGGCAATGCCCTTCGGGAACGTGGTGGGGTCCTTGAGCCCGAAGCGTGTGCTGTGCCGGACGGTGTCGTGGTTGCTGAGCACCCACGTGGTGGTGGCACCCACGGTGGCGGCAGCGCGCAGTGAATCCTCTATGGCCACGGCAGTCCGTGCGGCATCCCAGCCGGCCAGCAGGAAGTCGAAGTTGAATGCCTGCTGCATTTCATCCGGCCGGACATACCGGGCCAGCCGCTCGGCCGGCTCCACCCAGGCCTCGGCCACCAGCATGCGGTCGCCGTCGTATTCGGCCAGCACCCTGTTCCAGTCACGGTAGATGTCGTGGACGCCGTCCTGGTCAAAGAACGGCGACGGCGGATAGAGCGGCGAGACCGGCTGGTGCCCGTCACCTTCGCCGGTTGTGGCTGCGGTGACGGCGGCGCCGGCAGCGGCAGGGCTACCGGCGGCAGCCGCGTGGGCGCGGTGCGGTTCCTCCGCTTCGGTATGCCCGCCGTGGGCATCGCCGGGCAGTTCGGTGGCCCCTTCCACCATGGCCGCGGAGCCTTCCCAGTCGGGCAGTCCCGCTTCCTTGACCATGCCGTGGGCCACGTCCACGCGGAACCCGTCCACGCCGCGGTCCAGCCAGAACCGCAGCACCGAGCGCATTTCCTCCTTGACCTCGGCGTTTTCCCAGTTCAGGTCCGGCTGCTTGGTGTCGAACAGGTGGAGGTACCATTCGCCGGGCCCGCCGTCGGCCTCCGTCACGCGGGACCAGGCCGGGCCGCCGAAAATGGACTTCCAGTTGTTCGGTGCCAGGTCGCCGTCGCCGGAACCGGGAACTGAATCCTTGCCGGGCCGGAACATGTACCGGTCCCGTTCACGGGACCCCGGGGCCGCTGCAAGGGCCTCCTGGAACCAGGTGTGTTCGTCCGAGGTGTGGTTGGGGACCAGGTCAACGATCACCTTGAGCCCCAGGCCGTGAGCTTTCTGCAACATTTCGTCGAAGTCCGCCAGGGTGCCGAACAGCGGGTCCACTTCGCGGTAGTCGGCGACGTCGTACCCGGCATCGGCCTGTGGTGACTTGTAGAAGGGGGACAGCCAGACGGCATCAACCCCGAGCTTGTGCAAATGGTCCAAATGCGCCGTCACACCGCGGAGATCGCCCATCCCGTCCCCGTTCGCGTCGGCGAAGGACCGGGGGTAGACCTGGTAAACAACGGCGCTGGCCCACCAGGCCCGGATCGAGGAGCCGGCAGTGGGGACTGGGCTGTATGCCACAGATATCCTTTCCATAAACTTCGGTGTAAACGCTTGCATTTCTCACCGCAACGTTACTAGTGTGATGGGCACCACTTCAACCGCACCCCCGATCTTGCTCGACACTCAGCGAGGAGTCTCTTTTTATGAAATCCCCTAAGTTCCTTTTGCCGGCCGCTGCCGCCGGTGTTCTGGCGTTAACCCTCTCCGCCTGCGGTGGCGGAGGCGGCACCACCGGCGGCGGAGGCGGCGGCGACGCCGAACAGGGCCTCGACGGCCGCGGCCCCATCACGTACGTCCAGGGCAAGGACAACAGCAACGTTGTCCGTCCCCTGATCGAAAAGTGGAATGCCGACCACCCGAACGAGAAGGTCACCTTCAAGGAACAGACCGACCAGGCCGACCAGCAGCACGATGACCTGGTCCAGCACTTCCAGGCCAAGGACGCCGGTTACGACGTCGTCGATGTCGACGTGGTCTGGACGGCCGAGTTCGCGGCCAAGGGCTGGCTCCAGCCGCTCAAGGACAAGATGGCGCTGGACACCTCCGCCATGCTCAAGCCGACGGTGGACAGCGGAACCTACAAGGGGACCCTGTATGCGGCCCCGCAGACCTCAGACGGTGGCATCCTTTACTACCGCAAGGACCTGGTTCCCACCGCGCCCACGACGTGGGACGAAATGATGGGCATGTGCTCCATCGCCAAGGCAAACAACATTGGCTGCTACGCGGGCCAGTTCAGCAAGTACGAAGGCCTGACGGTCAATGCTTCCGAGGCCATCAACTCCTCGGGCGGCTCCGTGCTGGACAAGGACGGCAAGCCCAGCCTGAACACGGCCGATGCCAAGGCAGGGCTGGAAAACCTCGCGAAGGCATACGCTGACGGCAACATCCCGAAGGAAGCCATCACGTACAAGGAAGAAGAGAGCCGGCAGGCATTCCAGGACGGAAAGCTTCTGTTCCTGCGCAACTGGCCGTACGTCTACAACCTGGCTACCACTGAAGGTTCCTCCAAGGTCAAGGACGCCCTGGGCATGACTGCCCTTCCGGGCAAGGACGGCCCGGGCGCCTCCTCGCTCGGCGGCCACAACCTCGCCGTGAGTGTCTACTCGAAGAACAAGGCCACGGCCCTGGACTTCCTGAAGTTCATGACCTCGGAAGAAACCGAGAAGTTCTACGCCACCCAGGGCTCGCTCGCCCCGGTTCTGGGCTCGTTGTACGAGGACAAGGAGCTCGTGGCCAAGCTGCCGTACCTTCCGGTCCTGAAGACCTCCATCGAGAATGCCGTGCCGCGTCCGGTCTCGCCGTTCTACCCGGCGGTTACCAAGGCCATCCAGGAAAACGCCTACTCTGCCATCAAGGGGGAGAAAACCGTGGAATCTGCTTTGTCAGACATGCAAAAGTCCATCGAGTCCGCTAGTGCGGGACAGTAGCCACTCATGGCAACCGAATTGGGCCCGACGCCGGTAAAATCACCGGCGTCGGGCGGTACCCCGGTCCATCACGGCCCTAAGGGCGTCGGTGAGGACAACAAGATCCTGAGCCAGGGCAAGTGGGCTTCCTGGCTCCTTGCCCCCACCATCATCGCCTTGGCCATTGTGATCGTTTATCCGATCATCAGCGCCATGGTCATGTCCTTCCAGAAGGACGCCGGGCTGGATCCGGTCACCGGACTGTTCACAGCCGGCGGCCCGGCCGGCGTCCAGAACTACGTGAACTGGCTTGCCCAGCAATGCGCGGCACCCGGAGGCGGAACGGTGGCTTGCCCGCCCGGAACCCTCGGTGGCCAGTTCTGGTCAGCCACGGCAACAACGTTCTTCTTCACCGTGGTCACGGTGACGTTGGAGACCGTGCTCGGTTTCTGGATGGCTCTCATCATGGCCAGGACGTTCCGCGGCCGCAGTCTGGTCCGCGCAGCCGTCCTGGTTCCGTGGGCCATTCCCACCGCCGTGACCGCCAAGCTGTGGCTGTTCATCTTCGCTTTCGAAGGCATCGCCAACAAGCTGTTCAACACCACCATCCTGTGGACGGGCAGTGAGTGGCCGGCCAAGTGGGCCGTGATCATCGCCGACGTCTGGAAGACCACGCCGTTCATGGCGCTGCTCATCCTGGCCGGGCTGCAGATGATCCCGGCCGAGGTCTATGAAGCTGCAAAGGTTGACGGCGCCACCACCTGGCAGCGGTTCCGGATGATCACCCTGCCGCTGGTAAAGCCGGCGCTGATGGTGGCTGTCCTCTTCCGCACCCTGGATGCACTGCGTATGTTCGACCTCCCGTACATTCTGACGGGCGGCGCCAACAACACCACCACGCTGTCCATCCTGGTGATCAATCAGATCAGACAAGGGTTCAACGCAGCGGCAGCATTGTCCACGATCACATTCATCATCATCTTCCTCGTCGCGTTCATCTTTGTACGTTTCCTCGGGGCGAATGTCGTGGAGCAAAGCGGAGCCACCGGTAAGGGGAAGAAATGAGCACCGCGTCAGCCGCGACTGCCCTGAGGGCAGAACAGGACAAGGGCCGCAAAGCCTCGCAGAACCGGGAGAAATGGGCGCAGGGGCGCACCTACATCAGCGCCGTCGTCGTCCTGATCTGGTGCCTGGCGCCGGCTTATTGGATGGTGGTGACAGCTTTCCGCGATGTGGGCTTCACCTATGACACCTCGATACTGCCGACGCATGTCACGCTGGATAACTTCAACACGGCATTCGATACGTCCTTCGGCAACAGGTTCGGGCAGGCACTGCTCAACAGCATCTTCATCGGCGTCGTCGTCACGGTTGTGTCGCTGCTGATCGGTGTTTTCGCCGCGTACGCGCTGGCCCGCCTGAACTTCCGGTTCAAGTACCTGGTGCTGGGCTTCATCCTGGGCGCGTCCATGTTCCCGGGCGTCGCCCTCATCACGCCGCTGTTTCAGCTGTTCACCAACATCGGCTGGATGGGCACCTACCAGGCGCTGATCATCCCGAACATCTCGTTCGTGCTGCCGCTGACCGTGTACACCATGACCTCCTTCTTCCGCGAAATGCCGTGGGAACTGGAGGAATCGGCGCGCGTGGATGGCTGCACGCAGGGCCAGGCCTTCCGGAAGGTGATTATGCCGCTGGCGGCACCGGCCATTTTCACCACAGCGATCCTGGCGTTCATTTCGTCCTGGAACGAGTTCCTGATCGCCAGCCAGCTGTCCAGCGACGCGACCCAGCCGGTGACGGTGGCTATCGCCAGCTTCGCCGGTGCCCAGCCGAACCAGATCCCGTACACGGCCATCATGGCGGCCGGAACCATCGTCACCATTCCTTTGGTGATCCTTGTGCTGGTCTTCCAGCGCAAGATTGTTGCCGGCCTCACCGCCGGCGCCGTCAAGTGAGCCGTCAAGTGACAGGTTCGGCTGAAGGCAAACAGAACCACGGATTCGTCCGGAGTGAGCACAAACGGGCCCGCTCCGGGGAAGACTTTGACATCATCATCGGATTCCTCGGGTTCTGGGCCGTCGTGCTGCTGGCGGTCACCGTCTGGATGGAGGTGACCGCCCAGCCGGCGCTCGGCTGGGCGCTGGGCCTGCTGGCCACGCTGCTGGCCCTCTACGGGATGGTCCGGCTTCGCCGCGGGCTGCCCGCCAGGACCGCTACGCGTAAGAAATAGGAGCTGACCAAGAGCTCAAAGGCTGAGCGGAATAGACTGGTTTGTTGCCGCAGAACACCAGGTATCAAGATTCTGCGGACAGCTGACAAGGGGAAATACCGTGGCACGCACATCTGACAGGGCTCAACGGGGCGGCCATTCCGGCGTCAGCATTGAGGATGTTGCCGCAGCCGCGGGGGTTTCCACCGCCACCGTCTCGCGCGCAGTCCGCGGACTCCCCAGGGTTTCACCGGCCACCCGGGAAAAAATTCTCGAGGTGGCCGGCGCCTTGGGCTACGTGGCATCCTCGTCCGCCTCGGGGCTGGCCACCGGGCGGACCAAGACCATCGGCGTGCTGGCGCCGTTCGTGAGCCGCTGGTTCTTCTCGAAGGCCATCGAGGGCGCGGACCGGGAATTGCACGCCCGCCGGTACAACCTCTCCCTGTTCAACCTGGGCGGGCACGGCAGCAACCGTGAGCGTCTCTTCAGCAAGACCATGGTCTACAAGCAGATCGATGCCCTCCTGGTGCTTTGTATGGCGCTGACCCACGACGAAATCGAGCACCTGCAAAAGATCGACATTCCTTTGGTGGTGGTCGGCGGCCATGTGGAGGAGTGCCCCTACATCGGTATCGACGACTATGCCGCGGCGTCCACCGCCGTGCGGCACCTGATCAGCCTGGGCCACAAGGACATCGCCCTCCTGCACGGCGACGACGAAACCGACCTCAACTTCGACGTTCCCCGCGTCCGCATCAAGGCCTTCCACGACGTTATGGCGGGATCCGGGCTGACGGCACGTCCGGAATGGGATGAGTGGGGCGACTTCACAGTCCGCAGCGGGCAGGATGCCTTCACCCGGATGTGGGCCCGGCCCGGACCGAAACCCACCGCCATCTTCTGCGCTTCGGACGAGATGGCCATGGGCGTGATCTTCGAAGCCCACAAAGTGGGCGTCCGCGTGCCTGAAGACCTGTCCGTCATCGGGATCGACGACCACGATTTCTCGGACGCCATGGGACTGACCACCGTGCGGCAGCGGCCTGACGAACAGGCTGAACTCGGCACCAAAATGCTGCTGGATGAGCTGGACGGTGCCATCGGTTCGGTCCGCTCAACGGTGGCGCCGCACCAGCTGATCGTCAGGAGAACGACGGCGCCGCCCCCTGCCGCGGACAACGCCAGTTAGCAGCCTAGGACGCGCGTGCGAGCTGCCTGATGGGAATCCAGCGCGAGGCAAGCCGGCGATAGGCCGCAGCGGCCCCGGTCATGTCTCCCTCCGCCAGGCATTCGATGCCCAGACGCACATCCATGGGTGAATCGTCCGGATACACCTTGTCCGCAACGGCGCCGTAGTCCAGTTCCACCACAGAGCCGGGATGGAAGAGTTCCAGCCACTCGGTGAGCTGGGTCATGTCGTCCAGCATGTCCAGGTCGGGGGCGGCCAGGGCCAGGTTGGCCACGGCATAGCGGACCCGTTCCAGGGCTTCCCCGATCCGTGCCCAGACCCGGACCGTGACGATCCGTCCGCCCGATTCCACCACGTCCTGGTGGTCGGATTCCTGGAAAAGCGAGAACCAGCTAAAGGGGATCCCCCACGTGGACGCGCGGGTGTGGACGCGGGTTGAGCCCTCGCGGGCCTTCACCAGGTCAATTCGTTCCTGGTGCTTGTCCCGCTGTTCCTCCGGAATCAGAAGCTCCGCCAGCGGTCCGTGGATGCCTTCCATGAGGGCGTTGGCGGCAAGCCCCGCCCGCAGCACCAGCTGGCTGGGGCAATACAGCAGTGCCGGCCCGTTGTCGGCGGCAGCAGGGGCGGCTTCGGATCCCGGCCCGCCGGCGTCGGACGTCCCGGGAGCGTCCGACGCGCCGGAGGACGTGTGCCCGCGCGGCTGTTCCGGCTCCGGGGGAGCCGGTACGATCCGCACCAGATCGGTCCGACCGGTGGGGAAGGGATCTCCGCCGGGGCGCGTGATCCGGCCGAGGGACGCCTGCAGTTCCGCGTTTTCCACGGCAGCACGGGACGCCGTCCGGGCGCCTGCCGTCCGCAGCGCGGCGCGCTGCTCCTCGGGGAACGCGGACAGCGGCTCGTAGATGCGCAGCGCGGACGAGAAGGGCAGGCCCGCCTGGCCCCGGTAGATGTTGCCCGTCATCGCGGACCCATCAGTCGGCCAGCTCCACGATGACCGGCGCGTGGTCGGAAGCGCCCTTGCCTTTTCGCTCCTCGCGGTCGATGGACGCCCCGGTCACCCGGGAGGCCAGCGCGGGGGAGGCGAGGACGAAGTCGATCCGCATGCCTTCCTTCTTGGGGAACCGGAGCTGCGTGTAGTCCCAGTAGGTGTAGACGCCGGGGCCGGGGGTGTGCGGACGGACGACGTCGGTGAATCCTGCCCCCTCAAAGGCGTGGAACGCGGCGCGCTCGGGTTCGCTGACGTGGGTCATTGCGTTGGCGCGGAAGAAGTCGATGTCCCAGACGTCGTCGTCCTGCGGGGCGATATTCCAGTCACCCATCAGGGCAATCTGTGCTTCGGGGTCTTCGGTGACCCAGGTCTGGGCATGGGTCTTCAGCATGTCCAGCCAGCTGAGCTTGTAGGGCATGTGTTCGTCGTCGAGGGACCGGCCGTTGGGAACATAGAGGCTCCACACCCGGACGCCGCCGCACGTGGCGCCGATGGCGCGGGCCTCCTGGACGGGGTCCTTGCCGTTCTTACCGAAGACCGGCTGGTCCAGGAAGGAACGTTCCACGTCCTCGAGCCCTACGCGGGAAACGATGGCCACGCCGTTCCACTGGTTCACGCCAAAGTGCGCCACCTCGTAGCCCATGCGCTCAAAAAGATCCCACGGGAAGTTGTCGTCCTTGCACTTGGTTTCCTGGATGGCCAGGACGTCGCAGTCACTGCGCTGCAGCCAGGCCTCCACACGGTCGGCACGGGCACGGAGGGAGTTCACATTCCAGGTAGCAATCTTCACAGTTCCTAACTTACCGAACTTGGGCGCCCGGCATAGCGGACTGGCGCTCCGGCGAGGTCGGCTTTGCGCCCGGCATCGCGGCCGAAACGGGGCACTTCGGCGCGGACACGCCGCCAAATAAGACCCAATCCAGCAGAATCCACGTCAAAGTGCCCCACGACGGCCGGGCCCGACGGCGGTGCCCGGCCAGGGCGGGGCCCTCGCACGCTCTGGAATTTAGTAGGAAGTCCGAGTATATTCAGCAACAAGGATGATGTAGGTCACATGCAAAGGAGCATTCCGCCATGGTTCGCGAGCTTTCCCATTACGTAGACGGACAGCGGGTAGAAGGCACCTCCGGGCGCTTCAGCGACGTCTACGATCCGTGCACCGGCGAGGTCCAGGCGAGGTTGCCGCTGGCCAGTGCCGAAGAGGTCCGCAATGTCATCGCCAGCGCAGAGAAGGCCCAGGTGGCATGGGGTGCGATGAATCCCCAGCGCCGCGGCCGGATCCTGCTGAAGTTCGTGGACCTGGTGAACGAGCACCTGGACGAACTCGCCGCGCTGCTCTCCTCCGAGCACGGAAAGACCCTGCCGGACGCGAAAGGCGACATCCAGCGCGGCATCGAAGTGGTGGAATTCTGCGCCGGCGCCCCGCACCTGCTCAAGGGCGAGTTCTCCGACGATGCAGGGTCCGGCATCGACGTTCACTCCATGCGCCAGCCCCTGGGCGTGGTGGCCGGCATTACCCCGTTCAACTTCCCCGCGATGATCCCGCTCTGGAAGTCCGGCCCGGCCCTGGCTGCCGGCAACGCGTTCATCCTGAAGCCCTCGGAACGGGACCCGTCCGTGCCGCTGCGGCTGGCCGAGCTGTTCACCGAAGCCGGGGTGCCGGACGGCGTCTTCAACGTGGTCAACGGGGACAAGGAGGCGGTAGACGCCCTGCTTGAGGATGAGCGCGTCAAGGCCATCGGCTTTGTGGGTTCCACCCCGATCGCCCAGTACATCTACGCCACCGCGGCCGCCCACGGCAAGCGCGCCCAGTGCTTCGGCGGGGCCAAGAACCACATGGTGATCATGCCGGACGCGGACCTGGACATGGCCGTGGATGCGCTGATGGGCGCGGGCTACGGATCCGCGGGCGAACGCTGCATGGCCATCTCGGTGGCAGTCCCCGTGGGCAAGGACACTGCCGACGCCCTGGTTTCCAAGCTGGAAGAACGCGTGAAGCATCTCAGGGTGGGCCACAGCCTGGACAAGGATTCGGACTTCGGACCGGTGGTGGCGGCGTCCGCCAAGGAACGGATCGAGGGCTACATCCAGTCCGGCTTCGACGAGGGCGCAACCCTCGTGGCGGACGGCCGCGGCCTCACCGTTGACGGCTATGACGGCGGGTTCTGGGTGGGTCCCACGCTCTTCGACAACGTCACCAAGGACATGAAGATCTACAAAGAGGAGATCTTCGGCCCGGTGCTCAGCGTGCTGCGCGCCGCCGACTATGACGAGGCCCTCCGGCTCTGCAGCGAGCACGAGTTCGGCAACGGCGTGGCCATCTTCACGCGCGACGGCGACGCCGCCCGTGACTTCGCCAGCCGCGTGCAGGTCGGTATGGTGGGCATCAACGTGCCCATCCCGGTGCCGATCGCCTACTACACGTTCGGGGGCTGGAAGGCCTCCGGCTTCGGAGACCTCAACCAGCACGGCGCCGATGCGTTCCGTTTCTACACCAAGACCAAGACCGTGACCAGCCGCTGGCCCTCCGGCATCCGCCAGGGCGCCAGCTACGTGATGCCGGAAGGCAGCTGATGAGCGCAGGACCTACCGCAGGTACGAACACAGCAAGCCCCACTGACGAAGTCCTGTTTGAGCGGCGCGGCCACCTCGGCGTCATCACGCTGAACCGGCCCAAGGCCGTGAACGCCCTCACCGCCGGCATGGCCGCCGCCATGCTGGAGCGGCTCGCCGCCTGGGCGGACGACGACAGCGTGGCCACCGTCCTGGTGCACGGTTCCGGTCAGCGGGGGCTGTGCGCCGGCGGCGACATCGTGGCCATCTACGAGGACATGCTGACGGGCGGTGATTCAACGGCGGACTTCTGGCGCACCGAATACCAGCTGAATGCGCTGATCGCCGGGTACCCGAAGCCGTACGTGGCCTTTATGGACGGCCTGGTGCTGGGCGGCGGTGTGGGGATCTCGGCCCACGGTTCCGTGCGTGTGGTCACCGAACGCACCCGCACCGGCATGCCGGAGACCACCATCGGATTCGTGCCCGACGTCGGCGGCACCCTGCTGCTGTCCCGCTCGCCCGGGGAGGCGGGCACCCATGCGGCCCTGACCGGCGCCCACCTGAGCGGAGCGGACGCCCTGTTCCTGGGCATGGCCGACCACTTTGTGGCCTCGGCGAACCTTCCCGCCCTGGCGGCGGCATTGGAAAGCGAAACGGCGGAAGCCGCCGTCGGACGCTTCACCGAAGAGCCGCCGGCTTCGGCGCTGGCCGGGCAGCGGCACTGGATCGACTCCTGCTATGCAGGTGACGACGTCGAGGAGATTCTCCGCCGGTTGCGCGCCTTTGCCGGAGACGCGTCCGGGGAGGCCACGGACGCGGCCGACACGATCGAGGCGAAGTCGCCCACCGCGGTGAAGGTGGCGCTGGCATCGCTCCGCCGCGCCAAGGATCTGACGCTGGAGGAAGCTTTGGAGCAGGAGTACCGCGTGGGCCTGCGGTTCCTGGCCGGACCGGACTTCCGCGAGGGCATCCGGGCGCAGGTGGTGGACAAGGACCGCAACCCGCAGTGGAAGCCGGCCACGCTGCACGAGGTATCCGCCGCCGACGTCGGGAGGTTCTTCGAGCCGCTGGGGGAGCGGGAGCTCAATCTGAAGTCAAAGGAGGCCGACAATGTCTGAAGCAACCGCAATGTCTGAAGCAACAGGACCCGGGAAAATGGCGCACGTCGCGTTCCTGGGGCTGGGGCACATGGGCGGTCCCATGGCGGTCAACCTGGTCAAGGCCGGGTACACGGTGGCGGGTTTCGACGTTGTGCCCGCGGCGCTGGATGCGGCCCGGGAGCACGGGATTCCCACCGTGGCAACACCCGCCGAAGCTGTTGCCGGTGCGGACGTGGTGCTCACCATGTTCCCCAGCGGCCAGCACGTCCTCGAGGCCTACCGCGGAACGGACGGCCAGCCTGGGCTGCTGGACGCTGCCGGGCCGGACACCATGTTCCTGGACTGCTCCACTATTAACGTTGACGAGGCCCGGGAGGCGTCCGCGCTCGCCGTTGCCGCCGGCCACCGGGCAGTCGACGCCCCCGTCTCCGGTGGTGTTGTGGGGGCCGAAGCCGGAACCCTCACCTTTATGGTGGGCGCCCTGCCCGAAGACTTCGACGCCGTGCGGCCCCTGCTGGAAGTGATGGGCAAGCGCGTGGTCCACTGCGGCGCCCACGGCGCGGGCCAGGCCGCCAAGGTCTGCAACAACCTGATCCTGGGCGTCTCGATGATCGCGGTGAGCGAGGCCTTCGTGCTCGGCGAGAAGCTGGGGCTGACGCACCAGGCCCTGTTCGACGTCGCGTCCGCGGCGTCCGGGCAATGCTGGGCGCTCACCACCAACTGCCCGGTCCCCGGGCCCGTGCCCACCAGTCCGGCCAACCGGGATTACCAGCCGGGATTTGCCGGGGCGCTGATGGCGAAGGACCTCAAACTGGCCCTGAACGCGCTGCAGAGCACCGGAGTGGCCGCCCGGATGGGGCCGCTGGCATCGGAGATCTACGATACGTTTGCGGCGGAGGGCGGCGCGGGCCGTGACTTCTCCGGCATCATCACGGACATCCGGGACAAGTCGGCGCATTAGGCGCGGCAGCAGTATTCGAAGCAGAACCACGTGAGGAGTCAGGCATGACGGAACAGTACGGGAACATTCTGGTGGAGCGGCGCGGACGCGTGGGGCTGGTGACGCTGAACCGGCCCGAAGCGCTGAATGCGCTGAACAAAGACACCATGGATGAACTCGTGGCTGCCGTCACGGCCATGGACGCGGACCCTGAAGTGGGCGCCGTGGTGGTCACGGGGTCCGGAAAGGCGTTTGCTGCCGGGGCGGACATCAAGGAGATGGCCGCCCAGGGCTACATGGATATGTACGCCGCGGACTGGTTCCGCGGCTGGGAGGACTTCACCAGGCTGCGCATCCCCGTGGTGGCGGCCGTCTCGGGCTTTGCCCTGGGTGGCGGCTGCGAGCTGGCCATGATGTGCGATTTCATTATCGCCGGGGACAACGCCAAGTTCGGGCAGCCGGAAATCAACCTGGGCGTACTGCCGGGCATGGGCGGTTCGCAGCGCCTCACCCGCGCCGTGGGCAAGTCCAAAGCCATGGACCTGATCCTCACCGGGCGCTTCATGGATGCCGAGGAAGCGGAACGCGCCGGCCTGGTGTCCAGGGTGGTCCCCGCCGCTGATGTCGTGGAAGAAGCACTGAAAGCCGCCGAGGTGATTGCCTCCAAGTCCAAGCCGGTGGCGATGGTGGCCAAGGAAGCGGTCAACGCGGCGTTTGAAACCGGGCTGGCGCAGGGCGTCCTTTTCGAACGGCGGATCTTCCACTCGCTGTTCGCCACCGAGGACCAGAAGGAAGGCATGGCTGCCTTCACGGAGAAGCGCCAGCCGGAATTCAAGCACCGCTAAGGCGTTCGGCTCCTTAGGAGCCCGGCCTCTCAGGGCATCGGCCCTAAGGGCGCGGCGGCCGGCGGTGGGCGCGGAGCACTGAATCCGTGACGGTGACGGCATTGCCCTCCTCGTCCGGGGCGGTGCGCCGGCGTGCTTCGCACACGTCGATTTCCCACTCGTCCCGATCCAGCCCTGCGGCGATTTCCTCCGGTGTGAAGAGCAGGCCCGGCTCGCTGGGGCGGCGGATTCCCGCTTCAAGGTCGGAGGGGTGGTGGCCCACGATCAGGAGGGTTCCGCCGGGGGCCACTGAGGCCGCGAGCCGGTGGTGCAGCTCGGTTCGCTGGGCCAGGGGCAGGTGCATGAACTGGGCGGATACGAGGTCGAACGTGCCCGCCGGCGGAGGCGATGCGGTGAGGTCGTGGTGGGCCCAGGTGATCCGCCCGGACGCCGCCGAATCCTGCGACGCCCTTTCGGCTGCCCGGGCCAACGCCACCGAGGAGATGTCCACGGCCGTCACCCGCCATCCCTGGAGTGCCAGCCAGATTGCATCGGCGCCCTCGCCGCTGCCCACGTCCAGCGCCGAACCCGGACGGAGCCCGGCAGCCTCGGCCAGCAGGTTCGGGTTCGGATTGCCGCTCCACACCGACCCGTGCTGGCGGTAGCGCTCATCCCAGAACGACTCGTCAAACTTCATCCCTGGTCTCCTCGCTGCCCGTGCTTCAGGTCCCGGGCAGCGTGCCGTCAGGGACGGCCCACGCTACGCCGTGACACTGCCACGATACGCCGTGAGGGCTTCCTCCAGTTCCTCGGCCATGAGGTCGGCGTTGATGACGACGCCGGTCCAGGCTCCGGCCGCAGCTGAGGACAGCACCTGCGCGCGGAGGTCGGTGACGTTGCCGGCGGCCCATACCCCGGGCACGCCGGTGGCGCCGTCGGCGTCTGTTTCGAGGAATTCGCCCATCCCCATCGGATGCTGGACAGCCGTGAGCCCAAGGCCGGCGAAGGCTGCGGTCCGTGCCACGAACCGCGGCGCTGCGGCCACGGCATCCACAGGCACCAGGCCGCCGTCGGCCAGGACCACGCCGGTCAGCTTGCCGTGGTCCACCCGCAGGGAGCCAACGGGGCCGTCGACCACCGTGATGCCGCGGGCGGCGAGCTGGTGCAGCTCCAGGTCCGTGGGTTCCATGGCGTCATTGAGGAAGAGCGTGATGTTTGCGCTCCACTGCCGGAATAGCAGGGCCTGGTGGACCGCGAACGGGCCGGTGCCCAGGATCCCGAGGGCCTGGTCCTGGACTTCCCAGCCGTGGCAGTAGGGGCAGTGCAGCACGTCCTTGCCCCAGCGTTCCTGCAGCCCGGGGATGTCCGGGAGCTGGTCAACCAATCCCGTGGCGATGAGGAGCCTGCGGCCCCGGACCACGGTGCCGTCCGCCAGTTCCACCGCGAAGGCCCCCTTGGCACCCAGAGCGCCAAGCACCTGGCCGCTGATGATCCGGACGCCGTACGATTCCGCCTCCTCGCGGCCAATCCCGTACAGCTCCGCCGGGCTGATACCGTCACGCGACAGGAAGCCGTGCACTCCCTGGGCGGGGGCGTTCCGGGGCTCCCCGCCGTCGACCACCACTACCGACCGGCGTGCCCGGCCCAGCATCTGGGCCGCATTCAGTCCCGCTGCTCCGCCACCAACAATGACGACGTCCACCAATGTGTTGTTCTCTTCAGTCATTTTTCTTACCTCCGCATCCATCGTCGAAGGCTGACCGTAAAGTGGCAAACATCTTTGCCAAAGTGGCAAACTTGGGGCATGGATGAACTTGACGACGTGCTGGCGGCGGTGGGTCCGCGGCTTCGTGCGCTGCGGATCAGCCGCGACACCACCCTGACTGCCCTTTCGGCTGCGACGGGGATCTCCGTCAGCACGCTCTCACGGCTGGAGTCCGGCCAGCGCCGGCCGAACCTGGAACTGCTGCTGCCCCTGGCGAAAGCGCACCAGGTTCCGTTGGATGAACTAGTGGGCGCGCCCACCACCGGCGACCCCAGGGTCCATCTGCGGCCCATCGTCAACAAAAGAATGACCATCATTCCGCTGACCCGGAGGCCCGGCGGGGTGCAGGCGTACAAACTCATCCTGAATGCCGGCGGCCCCGAGGAGCCGGCGCCGCAGGTCCACGAGGGATACGAGTGGATCTATGTGCTCAACGGCAGGCTGCGCCTGGTCCTCGGTGACACAGACATCGTGCTGCCCCCGGGTGAGGCGGCCGAGTTCGACACCCGGACCCCACACTGGTTTGGCCGGGCGGACGAGCGGCCGGTGGAATTCATTAGCCTGTTCGGGCGCCAGGGCGAACGCATGCACGTCCGGGCCAAGCCTCCAGGCTCTTAGGCGCAGCTAAGCGGCGCTGATGCCGAACAGCCCGATGATCAGGCCCATGACCACCAGGGTGACCAGTTCGTGAGCGCAGTTCAGGACGGTCAGCCCGGCCGGGCGGCCCTCGAAAGCGTCATGCGTGATGAAGCGGGCTGCCGTGAACCCGGCCCAGAGGATGACGGCCGTGATCAGCGTGTTGGCCAGGAAGTTGCCGCCGTAGAAATGCTGCGAGATGGCGGCCGATCCGGCGAGCACCAGGGCGCTCACGAAACTGACCACCAGCGTGATCAGGATGGGTTTGACCGCGTCCTTCGCTTCGCCGCTGGGGGAAACCTTCGCGACTTTCATCCAGTAATTGCCGAAGACTTTCGGGGTGTACCAGACCGAGCCCACCACCATGCTGGAAAGGGTGGCCAGCAGTACGGCCCAGATGTTGATTTCCGGAATCATTGCGCTCTCCTCAGGTCCAGCTTCAGGTCCGTTCCCTCGAAGTCTAGGGCTGCCCGCCGACTTGTCTGCGGCAACACGGGGTCAGTCGGCGAAGTCTCCGGCGTTCCGGCGGAATTTCCCCAGGATCCCGATCAGCTGGTCCACGTCCTGGCCGGCGAAACCGGACTGGCCGAACACCTCGGTGTTGAGTGCCGCCGTCGCACTTTTCGCCAGCGTGCGTCCCTCGGCGGTGAGCTCGATCAGGGTGGTGCGGCCGTCCGTCGGATGCGGGGAGCGGACCACCAACCCTGCATCCTGGAGGCGGTCGACGGCGTTGGTCACCGAGGTGGGGTGGACCTGCAGGAGCGCACTCGCCTTGTTCATGGGCAGTGCGCCGCTGCGGGCGAAACTCAGCAGCGCCAGGAGTTCGTAACGGGCGAAGGTCAGGCCGAAGGGCTTGAGGACGCCCTCGATCCGGGCCAGCAGGATCTGCTGGGTCCGCATGATGGCCGTGATGGCGGCCATGGGCGCGGCAACGTCACCCCAGCCGTGCCGTTCCCAGTTGCGCTGGGCGTCGGCAATGGGATCGCGCGGGAGCGGGTTTCCCATGGCACCTCCTGACATATGGGTTGCTCCAGCCTAGCTTTTCAAACCCGGGAAATCCGCCTCCGAGTACTCGGTCCCCAGGCCCTCCGGCAAGGGCCCGCTGCCGTGCCGGAGCTCTTCGCTGTGCCGGAGTTCCACGCGCCGGATCTTGCCCGAGATGGTCTTCGGAAGCTCCGCGAATTCCAGCCGCCGGATGCGTTTGAACGGGGCCAGATGGTCGCGGCAGTACTGCAGGATTTCTTCGGCGAGTTCGGGGCCGGCCTGATGCCCCGCGGCCAGGACCACAAACGCTTTCGGCACGGACAGCTTGAGCGGATCCGGGGACGGCACGACGGCCGCTTCGGCCACCGCCGGGTGCTCGATCAGGACGCTTTCCAGCTCGAACGGGGACAGCCGGTAGTCGGAGGATTTGAACACGTCGTCGCCGCGGCCCACGTAGGTGATGATGCCGCGTTCGTCCCTGCTGGCCATGTCCCCCGTGTGGTAATAGCCGTCCCGGAAGGCGTCCGCGGTCTTTTCGGCGTCGCCGTAGTACGCCTTCATCAGCCCCACGGGCCGGGGGTCCAGGCGGAGGCAGAGCTCGCCGTCGTCGGCTTCTTCCCCTGTCGCGGGGTCAACCAGCACCACGTCGTAGCCGGGGAGCGGCTTGCCCATGGCGCCGATCTTGATCGGCTGGCCGGGGGTGTTGGCGATCTGAACCGTGGATTCGGTCTGGCCGAAACCGTCCCTGATGGTCTGGCCCCAGGCGCGCTGCACCTGGTCGATCACCTCGGCGTTGAGCGGTTCGCCGGCGGACACCACTTTGGTGGGCGGGTTCTTGAGGACGGTGAGGTCGGCCTGGATCAGCATGCGCCACACGGTGGGCGGGGCGCAGAAGCTGGTCACCCTTTCGCGGTCCATCTGTTCCATGAGGGCCTTGGCGTCGAACCGGCTGTAGTTGTAGATGAACACGCAGGCCTCGGCTATCCAGGGCGTGAACACGTTGGACCACGCGTGTTTTGCCCAACCCGGAGACGCCACATTGAGGTGCACATCCCCGGGTTCCAGCCCGATCCAGAACATGGTGGAGAGGTGGCCCACCGGGTACGAGGTGTGCGTGTGCTCCACCAACTTGGCCTTGGACGTGGTCCCGGACGTGAAGTAGAGGAGCAGGGTTTCGTCAGCCTTCGTCGGGGCGTCCGGCGCGAAACCGCCCGGGGCGCCGGCTGCGTCCGTGTACTGGGCAGCGCCGGCTGCCGGAACTGCGGCAGGGCCGCTGTCCGCGATCTCAATCAGTTTGTAGTTCCCCGGAACGTCGGCAAACTTGCCGATGTTGGAACTTCCGACGGCGGCCCAGCCCGCCTCGCCGCGCTCCACCCGGTCGGTCAGGTCCGCCGGGCCCATCAGGGTGGTGGTGGGAATCATCACGATGCCCAGCTTGATACCGGCCAGCATCAATTCCCATAGTTCCACCTGGTTGCCCAGCATGATGATCATGCGGTCGCCGCGGCGGACCCCTTGGCTCCGGAGCCAGTTGGCCACCCGGTTGGAGCGCTCGGCCAGCTCCGCGAAGGTTCGCCGCGTGGCGCTGCCGTCCTGTTCAACGATGACCAGGGCCGGCTTGGCGCCCTTGCCGGGGTCCGCAGCGATCTGGTCGAACCAGTCGAGGGCGAAGTTGAACTCGTCAAAGCGGGGCCACTGGAATTCACTCCGTGCCTGGCCGTAGTTCTCGCGCAGGGCCAGTAGCCTGTCCCTCGCGGCCCGGAAGTCGTCGGTGACTGTCATGGGGGCCCTTTCGCCTAGTGATCCACATCACTGTGCAATATACTAGGACATCCAAGGGTTTGGAAGAGCCGGCGCGATGGCGTGGCCGGCGGACGACGAAGGGATACATGCCCGTGCAGACACAGGGACGTGCCAGCGGATCGCCCGAAACAGAGCCCGGGCTACCGGCGGAAGCGGTTGCCCCGGGACCGGAGCAGCCGCCGTTCCCGGATGCGGACCTCATGTACATCGTGGATCTGCTGCCTGCGGTGGAGCGATCGCGCTATCTGGAGGTGCGTGACTTCTTGCAGTCCCGCATCCGTGCCGCGTCCATCGAGTACTGGAACCGCGAGGAATTCCCCTTCGGACTGTTGGCTGAAATGGGCAAGTACGGGCTGGGCGGGTTGCAGACGGACGGGACGTCCGCGCTTTTCAAGGGCCTGATGTACGTGGAGGTGGCCCGCGCCGACGTGTCCCTTTCTGCCCTGGTAGGCATCCACAATGAGCTGATCGTCGGGATGATCGACGAACTCGGATCGGAGGAGCAGAAGCAGCGGTGGCTTCCCGGACTGACAGCCTTCACCCAGCTGGGGGCCTTCGCACTCACGGAGCCGGACCACGGATCCGATATCGCCGGCGGCCTCGAAACTACGGCCCGGCTGGAGCGCGGCGAGTGGGTGATCAACGGGACGAAACGCTGGATCGGCGCCGGTACCATCGCTGATTTCGCGCTGGTCTGGGCGCGCGATGAGGCGGACGGGCAGATCAAGGGCTTCATCGTGGAAACGGACCGTCCCGGCTATACCGCCACGAAGATTTCCAACAAGATCGGCCTGCGGATCATGCAGAATGCGGACATCCGGCTGGATGACGTGCGGATCCCCGAATCCAATCTGTTGCCGGGCGCCACGGACTTTTCCAAAGCCAACGACCTCCTCCGCGACTCGCGTGCCTGGGTGGGCTGGCAAGGTGCCGGGATTCAGCTGGCCGCGTTCGACGTCGCCCGTTCCTATGCCCTGAAACGGAAGCAGTTCGGCAAGGAGCTGGCGAGGTTCCAGCTGATTCAGCAGCAGCTGGCCGAAATTTTGGGCAATGCCAGCGCCTCCCTGGCGCTCATGGCCCAGCTGGCCCGGATCCAGCAGGACGGCAAGCTGGAGATGGTGCAGGCCGCCATGGCCAAGTCCACCACCACCCGCCTGGCGCGTGCCTCGGTGGCCATGGGCAGGTCCCTGATGGGCGGCAACGGCATCAGCAGCGACTACGAGATGGGCAAGCTATTTGGCGACGCCGAAATTCTCTACACGTACGAGGGCAGCTACGAGATCAACTCGCTGATCGTGGCACGTGCAGTGACTGGGAAGTCGGCATTTGTCTGACGGTCTGCGGGGCTGAGTCCGGGCGGCCGGGGCCCCGGGCTTGAGCTTCGCTCAGTAGGGTTGCCCGATGGATATCACGTGGGTGTTTGTAATCATCCTTCTGGTCATGTTTTTCGGCACCATCAGCGTCATCGGCGCACTGAACCGGATCGCTACGGCCACCGAAGCCTCCGCCGCCCATCTCGAGGCCCTTGCCAGGGCGGCCGACGTCCGGGCGGGCTCCTAGGTGTTTGAGTGGACCCGATAGCCGATGCGGAACGGGGTGCCTGGCTACGCCCCCTGCTGGATCCGACCGCGCGGGACATGCATTTCGTTGTGCCCCATGGCTATCCCGCGTACGCCCGGGTGTTCCATCCGGCAACCCGGGACAGGCCTGCCGGGACGTTGTCCTGGCATTCGCAGGACCGGTCGTTGTTCGTCGAGATGGACAGCGAGCCGGCTCCGTGGTCAACCGTCGCTGCGGCGTTCGGCAAAACCATGCACCCTTTGGCGCAGTTCCACCGCCTGGTGGGCCCGCCGTCCGGTCCCTACGGCGAAGTCCTCGATGCTGACGGGTGGCGGTACTGCGACCCGCAGCAGGGAAACCTCGATGTGGACGTCCTGGCGGCGGCTGCGGCCGTTTTGTGCCGCCACACGGCGACTCCCGACGCGGGGGTGGCGGCCGTCTGGGAGGGGTGGGGCGGCCTCACCAGTGCGGCGGGGTATGCGCAGTTGACCTTCGTTGCGCCTGATGACGAGACCGGAACCACGATGTGGAGCCAGGCCGAAAGTCCGGGAACGGGGCTGCTGCCGGCGAGCGTGGTGGACGGTCCCCGTCTCGAACTGCCCGGCCGGGGCCATATCCTTTTTTCGGCCGGGCCGGTCGGGTTCACCGACCCTGCCTGGACCCTTACCGCGCCATGGCACCATGATCCGCGCTGGCCACAGTCGCCAAGCCTGCTCTGGCCTGAGGACAGGTCCTGGGTGCTGGTCACAGAGATCGATTTTGATTCGACAGTGGTGGCCGGGAGCTCAGCCCTGATTGCGGAACTGGTGGGGGCGCCGGGGGTTGAAGCCCTGCAGATCAGTGAGGGGGCGCGCCTCACCTGGGACGCTGACGGGCTGGACATGCCCGGGGCTTAGCGCACCGCCGCAGGGAAGCTCCGCTGATTCCTGCTAGTCCTGGCTGCGCTCGTAGCGGAGCTGGACCACTCCGTTGCCGAAGGTCCGCGTCCCGGCCAGCTTGAGGTTCATCCTGACGTCCGGTGACTGGAACAACGGATGCCCCTGGCCCAGCACCACGGGGTGGACGTAGAGCCGGTATTCGTCGATGAGGTCGTGCCGCATGAAGGTTGCGGCCAGGTTGGCGCCGCCCAGCCCCAGGTCGCCGCCGGGCTGCGCCTTCAGTTGCGCGATTTCTTCAGGCACGACGTCGCGGATCACCTTGGTGTTCCACTCCGCCGTGGTGAGGGTCCGGGAAAAGACGAACTTGGGCATGTCACGCCAGATCCCGGCGAACTCGGCCATGGCCGCCGTGCTGTCCGGATCCTGGTCGGCCGTGGGCCAGAAATCGGCCATCAGCTCGTGCGTGATCCTTCCGTCCAGGAACGCGCCCATCGCCCGGCACTCATCGTTGAAATGTTGGTGCAGCGCTTCGTCCACAAGGTGCCAGCTGATGTCCCGGTCCGGTCCTTCAAAAAATCCGTCAATGGACACAGACATCATCAGGATGATCTTCCGCATGGTGCTACCTCCGTGGCTGGGCGGGCATCGGGCGGGGCCGCCGTCGTATGTTTCAGTGAATCACTCAAGGATCCGTTGGAACAGGTGGTTTGTATCCGTTGTCAGAGTGGGGTCCTTTGTCCCTTACGCCGCAACCGCGTGGGGATCACAGTTGATTCACGGGGAACTGTGGGGGAGTAGCTCCCAAGTGATTCGCCGCAGAAGGAGAAGCCATGAAGATCGAATCCTGGATTTTCGGAGGCCTGGCCATGTTCTTCGTGCCCGTTGGGGTGGTCTACGGCTTTGTCACCGGCTGGACCGAGCCGGTGGGCTTCCTGGCCTTGTGGCTGGTGGGCGGCCTGGCCGGGCTGATCGGCGGCTACCTCGGCTACACCGGCAAACGGGTCGGGATGCGTCCCGAAGACCGTCAGGACGCGGAAATCCACGAAGGCGCAGGCGAGCAGGGCCAGTTCAGCCCGTGGAGCTGGTGGCCGATCGCCGTGGGCTTTTCCGCCGCCGGAGGGTTCCTGGGACTGGCCGTCGGATTCTGGATCCTCTACATCAGCGCCGGATTCGCCCTGGTTGCGCTCATCGGCTGGGTGTTCGAGTACAGCCGAGGGGATCACGCCCACTAGTAATACTGCCCGCGCCGGACGCTAAAGGCCGCCCATCCGGCGTCGTACGCCTGCCTCCGAAGGTGTGAGAAGCACACCGGGCCCACAACGGCGTCCCGACAGGTGTACGGAGTACACTTGCCGGTAGGAAACGGCAAAACGAAAGGCGGCCGCATGACTCAGCAAGTGGAGGAAGCCACACGCCGGACCCCGCTGAACCGGGACCGCGTGCTGAGCGCCGCCGTCGTACTCGCCGATGAGGCGGGCATCGAATCACTCAGCATGAGACGGCTCGCGCAGGAGCTTGGTGTGGTGCCAATGGCGCTCTACAAGCACGTCGCCAACAAAGAGGAACTCCTCGACGGCATGGTGGACGTCATTGTCGGCGAGATCGATCCTCCTGTCAGCGGTGCCGACTGGAAGAACGCGGTCCGGCTGAGGATCCTCTCGGCGAGGAGGTCGCTGCTGCGGCATCCCTGGGCGCGCCAGGTGCTCGAATCCCGCACCAACAGGACGCAGGCAGTTCTGGGATACATGGACTCGTTCATCGGGATGTTCCTGGCCGGGGGCTTCTCCGTGGATCTCACCCACCACGTCATGCACGCACTCGGCAGCCGCATGTGGGGATTCACCCAGGAGCTGTTCGACGACTCAGCCAACGCGGCCCCGGCCCCTGTAACGGCGGAAACCCAGGCGGCCATGTTCCAGGAAATGGCAACGCGATATCCGAACATTCTGGAAGTCGCCATGGCGGCAAAACACGACGACGGCCCGGTGGTCGGGCAGGGCTGCGACGATCAGTTTGAGTTCGAGTTCGCGCTGGACCTCCTCCTTGACGGGTTCGGGCGTTTCCACAATCAGGGCTGGACGTCGAAGCGGACGAAGCTGGAGAAGTAGCTCCGGGACACCGGGCTCCCTGTCGAACCCCAACGCAGGCGTGTTAGCTTTTGCGGATGGACGTGCTCGACTGGCTGCTCGACTCTGACCCTGCGATCCGCTGGCAGGCCCTTCGCGACCTCACGGACGCGCCGGCCCCGGAGGTACGGGCCGAACGGGCGCGCGTGGCCACAGAAGGCTGGGGCGCCCGCCTGCTCGCGCTGCAGGACAAAAACGGTCAATGGGACGGCGGCACCTATTTCCCGTCGCCGTTCGACGACTCCGAGGACGGCCAGCCCTGGACTGCAACCACGTACAGCCTGTTGCTGCTGCGCGACTTCGGGCTCGACCCTCGCAGCGATGAGGCCCGCACCGCCGTCGCCCTCGTCCGCGACAACAGCCGCTGGGAGGAGGGCGGCCAGCCTTTCTTCGAAGGGGAGGTGGAGCCGTGCGTCAACGGCATGGCCGTGACGCTCGGCGCCTACTTCGGAGAGAACGTCGACGGCGTGGTGGCCCGGTTGCTGGGTGAGCAGCTCGACGACGGCGGGTGGAACTGTGAGGTGGAACGAGGCTCCGTACGTTCGTCGTTCGGGACCACGATCAACGTACTGGAGGGCCTTCTGGAGTACGAGCACGCCACCGGCGGCTCACCCGCCTCGCTCAAGGCACGGCAGCGCGCGGAGGAGTACCTGCTCGAGCGCGGGCTCCTTCGGCGCAGGAGCACCGGTGAGGTGATCGACAGCGACTGGCTGGACTTCTCATACCCGACACGCTGGTTTTACGACGTACTGCGCGGCCTCGACTACTTCCGCGCCACCGGCAACCGCCCGGACGAACGCATCGCCGAGGCGGTGGAGGTGTTGCGTTCTAAACGGCAGCCTGATGGCACCTGGCTTCTGGAAAACTCCCATCCCGGCCGGATCCATTTCGCCATGGAAGACGGCGACGGACTCCCGAGCCGGTGGAACACCCTCAGGGCGCTGCGGGTGCTTGACTGGTACGAACGCCCCTAGGCTCCGGCAATTCGGCCGGTGCTGTTGTCCGCGCTACCCCCGTGGATTAAGTGGCCGGGACGATCCAGAAGCCGACCACTGAGCCTGCCCCGGGCTCCGGGGTCATGCGAATCCCCTGGGCAAGGACCGGGCCGTCTTCCAATTCGAGCGTGGTGGTCGCAGTCGTGCCGCAGTCCAGGGCCAGCTCGTGCGTGGTCCCTCCTCGAAGATTGCTCTGGGAGATATGAAGCACCGCATTCGGAATGCCGATGCAGGCCGCGGTGACCGTGTATGACCCCTTGTCCAATGCCCTGACCGATTTTCGGTTGTCACGGCGGCCAAGCAGGCCAGCAGCAATGCCGTCCCCCGAATCGAATGTCTTCCCCCAAGTAATGACATGGGCAGAGCCTATCGTCCGGGCCATCACCGGGCGGCCGAAAGGAGCCGAGCCAATCCTTTTTCTCGGAATGCATGGCGGAGCTGGACGTAACTATGTACTGAGTGTATAGATGAGGTGTGAACAACACACTTACCCTTCTGGGACTGCTGAGCCGGGAGCCCAGCTACGGCTACGACCTCAAGCATTCCTACGACCGCTATTTCGGAACGCAGAAGGCTCTGGCCTTCGGCCAGGTGTATTCCACCCTTGCCAGAATGGTCCGGGATGAACTGATCCGGGCACTGGGCGAGGAGACAGGCGGCGGTCCGGACCGCAAGAAATACGAAGTCACTCCGTCCGGCAAAGCCCGGGTCCATCAGTGGCTGTATACCCCCGACACTCCGTCCGAGGCCCTGCAGAGCGAGCTGTTCGCCAAGACCGTTGTCGCCCTGCTGATCGACGACGACGCCGACCGGCTGCTGGACGTGCAGCGTTCTGAGCACATGGCCAGGATGCGTGAACTGACGCGGCTGAAGAAAGATGCCGACCTGCTGCAGGTGCTCATGTGCGACCACGGCCTGTTCCACATCGAGGCAGACCTGCGGTGGATCGACCTCACCATGGCCCGCCTCGCCGAACTCAAGAAGGAGCTCCAGGGCGCATGAGCACGATTGATACCCGGTCACCCATTCTCAGCGCCCGCGGGGTTCGTCACTCCTTCGGCCAGACGGAAGCGCTGCGCGGCATCGACCTCGACGTCCACCCGGGCGAAGTCCTGGCTGTCATGGGTCCGTCCGGATCAGGCAAGTCCACCCTTCTGCACTGCCTGGCCGGCGTTCTGGTCCCGACAAGGGGCAGCGTGACCTACGGCCCCTCCGCCGGGCAGTCCCCGGTAGCGGCCAGGCAGCCAGTGGAGATCAGCGCCCTCAGCGAGCCGAAGCGGGCCCGGCTGCGGCTGACCGATTTCGGGTTCGTCTTCCAGTTCGGCCAGTTGTTGCCGGAGCTCAGTGCCGTGGACAACGTCAGCATCCCCATGCTCCTGGGCGGAACCAAGCGGTCCGAGGCGCGGCGCCGGTCGGGGGACATGCTGGACCGCCTGGGACTGGAGGGTCTGGGCGCCAAGCTTCCGGGTGAGCTGTCCGGAGGCCAGGCACAACGCGTCGCCGTGGCCCGTGCGCTGGTTACGTCCCCCGCCTTGTTGTTCGCTGACGAGCCCACGGGCTCGCTGGATTCCCTCGGATCCGAGAACGTACTGACGATCATGCTCGAGCTGGTCCGGGAGTTCGGCACGACGGTGGTGATGATCACCCATGACGCGCGCACTGCCGCTTATGCGGACAGGGAAGTAATAGTTCGCGACGGCGTGATCGGCGCCGGCTACCGGGTGTCCTTGTGAACCGGGGGTTGCTGAAGCTCGCCGTGGTTGGCAGCCGGTCCTCCTACGGAAGGCTCGCCGGAATCTCGGTCGGCGTCGCCGTCGGAGTCTGCCTGCTGCTGTTGCTGTGGGGCGGCGCCAACGGGCTCAACGCCCGGGACGAGCGCGGTGCCTGGCTGCGCGAAACCGGCAGCCCCTCAGTCTCAATTGCGCCGTCGGCCGGCGATCCGACCGCGTCTGGCCCGGCCACCCCGGTTCCGCTGACTGCGGACACCGTACTCATGAGGACAAACCCGGTGGAGGTCTTCCGTGACCAGCTGATCAACCGCCGCGACTTCGCGGCAGTCGGGGCGAGCACGGTCAAGATTCCCGGAATCGCGGGCCCGCCTGCGCCGGGCGAGTACTATGCATCACCGGCCCTCCAACGCCTGATCGAAACTACGCCGCAGGACCAGCTGGGTGACCGTTTCGGGCAGTTCGTCGGCACGATTGGCGAAGAAGCACTTCCGGGCCCGGACTCCCTGGTCGTCGTCACCGGTGCAACGGAGACGGAACTCCGCCAGAGCGGGAGGGCTTTCCTGGTGTCAGGGTTCACCTCCAATCCCTACGGAGCCAGCGCGGCCGCGTACGGCACGGTCCTGCTCATCGGCGCCATCGCGGTCTTCTTCCCCGTGCTGCTGCTGATCAGCATCGTCACCGTTCTGGGAGCAGCCCAGCGCAGGGAGCGCTTCGCCACCCTGCGGCTGATTGGCGCGTCCCCACGGACGATCTCGCGCATCGCCGCCGTCGAAACCGCAGTGCCCAGTCTGATCGGTGCAGTGTTCGGCGTAGTGCTCGCGGCCGTGCTGAGGCCGGCCGCCGCCCAGATAAAGGTCAACGGCACCAGGATGTTCGAAGCGGATCTGGCCACGGGCTGGGTGGCGGCCACCGCCGTCGTTGTACTGGTTGTGACGGCATCGTCCGTTGTGGCCGCCTACCGAACTTCCCGGGAAGGCATTGGTCCCCTGGGGGTGACGCGGGCCATGCAAGAAGGAACACCCAACGCGTGGCGGATGGTGCCGCTGCTGGCAGGACTGGCTGCCATGATCACGGCAGTTCTCCTCATCCGTGTCCTGGAAGTGCGGCTCGCCTGGCTTGAATCACCGCTGCTCATCGGCGGATTTGCGCTGATCCTCGTGGGCATAGTGATCGTCGGTCCCTGGCTGACGCAGCTCGTGAGCCGGATAGGGCTTCGCCAGGCACGCAGCGCGGCAGCAGTCATCGCCGCCAGCCGGATCCAACGAACACCGGTGGCGACGTTCCGTTCCGTTTCCGGCCTGGTGATCGCAGTGTTCGTCGTCTCCGTCTTCGCCGGGGCATCCAGCATTATTCAGGAATCAGAGGCACCCGCGGCACGCCCCGGTCTGCTCCAGCCCGCCAGCCTCCACGCTACGGTGGCTGCCGGAGCCAGCCAGGACCGGGTGGCGGAGGCCGCGCGGCGGGTTGGGCAACTGCCGGGAATCCGGAGCGCAACCATTGGCTACGGACCAGCAGCCCTTAACCAAAGGGACGCCGGTCCTGAAATCTTCCTTCGTGCCGCGGATGCTCCCGGCCTGGGATTCGAGGACATCCCGGAAACGGAGATCGTCGCCGTTGATTCGTCATTCCTCCACTACTGGACAACGCAGCCACTGGCGCTGACCCGGGCTTCTGCCCAGAACCTCGACGGACTGGTTCCGGTCGTCATGGTGGTCGCCACGGACGGGACGCCCGGGGCCATGGACCGCGCCAGGACGGCACTGGACGGTTCCGGCGTCACCGCCATCCCGGCCACCTCCCCGCTGGACACCAAACTGCAGTCCTCCGCCCGCCTGGTTCAGGGCCTGGCGGTGCTGGCGTACCTTGGCATGTTCGTGGCGATTGCCATCGCCGGCCTTTCCCTGGCCGTCGCCACCGCCTCCGCAGTGTTGGACCGAAAACGAGTCCTCGGCCTGATGCGGCTGATGGGGATGCCTGTGTCCGTCCTGCGCCGGATTATCACGCGTGAGGCGGCCGTCCCGCTCCTGAGCGTGCTGATGCTTTCCATAGCGCTCGGGTTCCTCGTGGCCTGGCTGATGGTCACCGGCATCGATGACACCTACCGGGTGGCGTGGCCGGCGACCGATTACTTCGCAGCCTTGGGCCTTAGCCTGGTTCTGGCGCTGGCCGCCGTCGGATCAACCTTCAGTCTCATCCGTGCGGGCACCGCAATCACTGCCACACGATTCGAGTGATGCCTCCCGCCGCATGTCAGGAGGTTCGGCGGTACGGCGGTACGCTCAGAAAATAATTGGCGAGCTCTCATCCTCAGAATCGCTATATGTGTGCCTTTTCCGGTACTTCCCGCGCGAGGAGGACCGCCACCAGGCCGAGCGCCGAGCCAGTGACGCGTTGCTGCCACTTCGTCCAGCTCGGCCGGGCGGAGAGGAATGCAGAGATCGACCCGGCACCGAGGACAATCAGTGCGTTCACAAACATGCTCACGGCAATCTGGATCGCTCCGAGGGAGAAGCCCTGGACCATTGTTCCTCCCCGGCCCGTGTCGATGAACTGCGGAATGAGCGCGAGATACATCACGGCTGTTTTTGGGTTCAGCAGGTTCGTGAGGAGGCCCATGCGGAAGAGCTTGCGTGCGGAATCGCTAGGTACTGCGCGAACTTCGAAAACGCCGCGACCGCCGGGCTTAAGTGCCTGCCACGCGAGGTAGGCCAAGTAGAGGACTCCCGCGGCTTTCATGCCGGCAAAAAGCCACGGCACCGCGACGAACACCATCGCGAGCCCGAGGTTCGCCATTGTCATGTAGACAAGGAAGCCAGCACAGGTGCCTGCCAGAGAAATCATTCCCGCCACTGGCCCTTGACTCACACTGCGCGAGACCAGGTAGACCATGTTCGGGCCCGGCGTGAGTACCATGCCGAGTGCCGTTAGGGCCATCCCGCTTGCCGCGGCCATCGAGACCCCCGTTCCGAAGTCAGTCGCCGCGATCACGAGCGCACCGTCCTGCTCGCGGGATACAAATATCGTGTCTGCGGATCGGCAGTCCAAGGAAAAATCGTCATGACTCCAACAATGATGTAATAGCCTTATGCATCTCAACCCTTACGGTGAGTACGCGGTACTCCTCGCCGCCTCGTTGGCCAACGATTGGCCAGCCGATAGGGACGCTCTCGTGCAGCGGACTCGTGAGTTCGGTATGACGATGGACTACAAGCTCTCCGTCGGAGACGATCATGAGCAAACCCGCGACGTCATTGACGCGTGGCTCTCAGTCGTCGATGAACACGACCCACGGAACAGGGCCGCTCTGTTGAACGCCCAGATGGCTGCTGCCGCCGCCTATCCGCGCCTCACCGATCACGACGGCGAAGGATGGCATCTTCACTACCGCGACCTCGACCAGGCTCTTCCGCATGTATTGCTCGCCGTGATCAGTGTCGGAACAGCACTGCACCTCAGCACTCGCGGCGCTCATAGGCTCAGCCGATGCGCCGCAGGCGATCCGTGCAGGGCAGTCGTGGTCGATGTCACCCGCAACGGTCGCCAGCGCTACTGCTCCGTGCGCTGCGCAAACCGTGACAACGTCCGCAAACACCGTGCACGCGCGAAGCAAGGCCGCATCGTGGCGTAAGCCGGCCGCCATCAAAGCTGAGGGAAAACACGCACCATCCTCGCACCAAACGCCTCCCTCCTGAACCGCATCAAGACGCTCATTCAACAGGGAATTGATGTTCCCTTGTGTTTGGCTAATGTGCGAATGTGATGGCATGGACTACAGCAAGGACGCCCGCGTGGACCACTACATCGGATCCCTCCCCGTCTGGCAGCAGGCCGTCTGCCAACAGGTCCGCGACCTCGTCCACGCCGCCGATCCCGAGGTCGCGGAAGTCATCAAACGCTCCGAGCAGCCCTACTTCGTCCTGGACGGCAACATCTGCGCGCTCCTCGCGGCGAAGGATCACGTCAATGTTTTCCTGTACGACGGCGGCATCGTCCCGGATCCGCAGAACATCATCACCGCCGGACACGACAACAAAACAGCCCGCACCGTAGCCTTCCGCGAGGGCCAGGCTGTAGATGAGCAGGCACTCGGCGAAATGTTCAAGGCAATCATCGCCAACAACCGCGCCGGTGGCTGGCGGAAAATCAAGGGCAGCCGGTAAAGAAGTTCTCCAGCAACAGAAGGGCACCCCCAATGACGAACCGTGAAACCCACTCCGCCGGCGCTCCCTGCAGGGTCGACACTTTCCAGCCGGATCCCCGGGCCGCCATGGACTTCTACGGCCCGCTTTTCGGCTGGAGTTTCGACGATCCGACCCCGATGCCGGCCGGCCTTGAGGGCGACTACTTCGCTGCGCGCCTCGGCGGGAGGCGGGTGGCCGGGATCGGCCAAGCGCCGCCGTCATCGCCGCCGACGTGGAACACCCACGTGCGCGTCGACGACGTCGGGGAGTCCCTGGCCCGCGCCGGGCAAGCGGGAGGCACGCGCCTGGCAGGCCCCTTTGGTGCCGGTTCGGATGGCGTCCTTGCCGTGGTCGCAGACGCCACCGGCGTCCCGTTCTGCCTGTGGCAGGACGGCGAGAGCGACGGCGATGAGCTGGCGAATGAGCCGAACTCCTGGGCAATGAGCTCGCTGCATACGCCAGATATCGAACGAGCCCAGGCGTTCTACGGCGCCATGTTCGGTTGGCAGCTCGAGTCGGTGCCGAACGCTGCCTTCTCGCTGTGGCGGCGCGCGGGCCGGGTCGTGGCCGTCGTGACGGCGACGGACGGCGTCGCGGTCCCGCCCCATTGGAGCGTCAATTTCGCTGTCCGCGACGCGGACACCGTCGCCCAGCACGCCGTCGCGCTGGGCGGCACCCTCCTGATGGCGCCGATGAACACGCCGGGATTTCGCAGCGCGGTGATCGGTGACCCCCAAGGGGGCTTCATCGCGGTCAGCGCCGCTGCCGGCTGATCCTCCACACCCGTATCCGGCTTCGATCCCGGGTCTCGCCAAAGGTGCCGATTCATGCTGTGATGGCTAGCAGACAGTTCATGGGGTAATCCGCTTCAGGAGTCATCGTGACGACGAAACAAACCCTCGATTCGTTCGACGTTCCCCGCGCGCGGGACGTCCTTCTCCTCACAGGTGCTTTCGCGACAGGCCTTTCCTGGTGGATCGGAATGACCGCCTTTGTACACGCCGGTGGCCTGGCGAGCGGCGGAGCCGGATTTGTCTTGTTCCTCAGTGTTCCCATGTTGGCGACTCTCGCAATTTACCGCGCGCTGCGACGTCGGAACGTGTCCGGTGTGGAGGTTTCGGCGAGTACTCGCAGCCACGGTAGCCACCGCCGCTCCGTCGCAGGGCGTCACAGCAGGCGCCTTGCCCCGGAGCGGTCCGGCCGCGGTGGCCTCACCAGCCTGCACGTGTTGAATCGCCCGGCGACGCGGGACTTTCTAGTCATCGTCGCGGGCTTGGTTTCGGTTCTTTGTTGGTGGATCGGCATGACGGCGTACATGAACGCCGGCGGCCTGGCCCATGTGGAAGCACTTGCGTTCCTCATTGTGCCGGTCCTGGCAACCGCTGGAACTTTCCTTGCCGCACGCCACACCGGCGCTGGCCGTTAGCGCGCGCCCCGGCCTCAGTCCTGGGCTTCCGGAAACGGGGGAGGGCCGACGATCTCGATGCCGCCGTTCACCCGTCCTGATTCGCGGATGCGGTCAAAGTTCACCGTCCCCGGCTCGTTTCCGGGGCGGAGAGGTTCGCTGGCGCCATCGTAGAACGCCTGCGCCGTGCCGGGGGTGTGCAGGCACAGCACCCGGGTCTTGTCCTGGAGCACTTTGAATG
Source organism: Arthrobacter sp. NPDC093128 (assembly GCF_040683875.1). Classification (NCBI taxonomy): domain Bacteria; kingdom Bacillati; phylum Actinomycetota; class Actinomycetes; order Micrococcales; family Micrococcaceae; genus Arthrobacter; species Arthrobacter sp. NPDC093128. Next base: position 12,292 of record NZ_JBFBEY010000007.1, on the reverse strand, counting down.
CGTGGGGTACGCCGCGCGGTGCGATGGTCACCCCGCCGGCAGCGACCCGGTGTTCGGTTCCGTCCATGTTCATCAGGATCTCCCCCGCCAGGACGTACATGGTTTCATCGGAATCCGGATGCGTATGCATGGGCGTGACTTTATTGAGGGACATCTCGTCTTCGAAGAGGAGGAACGCTCCCGCGGTGTCTTCTTCGGTCGCCTTCCACGTGTGCATCCCTCCGCCGAAGAACCAACGCCTGGCCCCTTCCCCCGGTTGCCTGACGATTGCTGATGCGGCCTTTTTCGTCTCCATGATTCTCGCCCCGATGCGTGGTAGGAAGACTTATGAGACGGATGTCCCATAACAAGACTCAGGTATCATGAAAAGTATGTCAAGACCTTACGCGGACATTGGCCGGACGGGCCAGAAGCGCCGCACACTGGATGCCTTGGTTGCGGCGGCACGCTCGTTGGTTGCGTCCGGCATTTCGCCGACCGTGGATGATGCGGCGCAGGCCGCCGGGATTGCGCGGGCCACGGCCTACCGTTATTTCTCGGGGCAGCGGGCGTTGCTGGCTGCGGCCCATCCGGAAACCGCGCGGACGTCGCTGTTGCCGGCGTCTCCGCCTGATGGCGCGGCGGAACGGCTGGATGCGGTGGTGGTGGAGTTCACCAGGATGATTGTCGAAACTGAATCCCAGCAACGCACCATGCTGCGACTTTCGCTTGAACCGACGAGCGGTGAAGGGCGTGACCTCCCTCTCCGGCAGGGTCGGGCGATTGCCTGGATCTCCGAGGCGCTTGCGCCGCTCAAGGAGAAAATGACGGATCAGGACATTCATCGACTGGTTCTGGCAATCCGGAGTGCGATAGGAATCGAGTCCCTGGTCTGGCTGACTGATGTGGGTGGCCTTAGCCGGGAAGAAGCCATCGCCTCGATGCGCTGGACCGCCGCGGCCCTCTTGTCGCAGGCTCTGGCGCGCGGCCTTCCGGCCAGCGCGCCAATGCCCGGTGTCACCATTGTTCCGGGCACTGGCGCCGCTACCGCCGAGAGTAGTTCCTAAGGAAACGACCTCTCACAAAAACTGTATGCCTAACGCCGGGATCCGGCTTGAGTGGGCGCTACCTGTTTTTCCCGCCTGGGTCGCTACGACTTTCCGGACGGGCAACTACTGAGGCGACCGCTGCGGCCAGTGCCGGAACGTAGAACCAGCCTATGGTTGCAGACGCAATGATGGTGAAGATGGCAAGCGCGACGGTGGTCGCGACTGACGCATATCGTTGTGCGCGTCCCGTTAGCAGAAGAGGTAGCCCGGTTAGGGCCACGGGGATGAGCAACGGCACGAAGACGGAGGGTCCTCCAGTCTCAAACAGGGTCGAGGTGGTGACCTGTTCTGGCCCGTCGTTAGTCAGTTTTACGTTGACGTACACCGGAACCAGCAGTGCCACGAGGGCAACAGCAATTGTGAGCGAAAAGGCGATGGTCTGGCGAATACTCATCGGATTCCAACGGCTTCCCATCTGACCCCACTGCAACACATTCCTCCTTACTTTCAATCTATAGGGCACAGGGGGGCTTGCCGCAAGACCCGGGTTGGGCCGCAGAATTGAGAGCCGAAGTCAGGACCAACGGAATTGAGATAGCGACATGTGCGTCCACCTAGACCGCCGCGCCCGCTCTACGAGAAGCGCTCTCCAACTGGTTCGGGACATCGCTCAGCCCAGAAAGGAACTGATGACGTGCCCCTGACCACCAGCGCTTTCAACCTGCCCGCCCACCTCATGCCCAAGGCTGATCCGAAGCTGATCGCCGGCGACGAGCAGCATTTCACGGCAATCGCGGAGAGCCTCGAGCAGTCGATCGCGGATCTGTCCGACCGTCTCGATGCCGCGCGCAGGGTCCCCGGCCGCATGGGCCAGGAGGCGCTGGAGCGGGACGTGGAGATCCGCCGGCTGACCTCTCGCCTGCGCGCACTGCGTCGCTTCGGTCTGGACCTGTGCCTCGGACGCATCGTCAGTGCTGACACCCCCGAACCCGTGTACATCGGACGTCTTGGCCTCACGGACAGCGAGGGCCGTCGGCTGCTCATCGATTGGCGCTCGCCCGCGGCTGAGCCGTTCTTCGGAGCGACGTACGCCAACCCGATGGGGCTGGGGCAGCGCCGCAGATATCGCTGGACCCGCGGCCGAGTAAGTGACTACTGGGACGAAGTGTTCGCTCCGGACGGGTTTGAAGGGCAAGCGTCCCTCGAGGACCTTTCCGCTTTCATGGCCAGTCTGGGGAGCAGCCGGTCTGCTCGGATGCAAGACGTTCTCGGCACCATCCAGGCGGACCAGGATGCCATCATCCGGGCGTCATCGCGCGGTGCCCTCGTCGTCGACGGCGGTCCAGGCACAGGCAAGACCGTCGTTGCGCTGCACCGCTCCGCCTACCTCCTCTACTCCGACCCGCGCCTTGGTCACCGCCGGGGCGGCGTTCTGTTCATCGGTCCGCACCGGCCCTACCTGGCCTACGTCGCCGACGTCCTCCCCAGCCTGGGAGAGGAAGGAGTGCAGACCTGCACCCTGCGGGATCTCGTCCCCGAGGGCGCCACGGCAGCGATCGAGACCGACCCGGACGTGGCACGGCTGAAGTCGACCGCGGGCATGGTGAAGTCGATCGAATCGGCAGTCAGGTTTTACGAGAGTCCGCCAGCCCAAGGCATGGAGGTGGAGACTCCGTGGGCTGATGTCTGGCTCAGCTCTGACGAGTGGGCCGAGGCGTTCGAAGCGCCGGCGTCCGGCACCCCGCACAACGAGGCACGGGACGAGGTCTGGGAGGAGCTGCTCACCATCCTCGTGGACAAGTTCGACGGCGGCGACGTCCCGGAAGGCTTGCTCCGCCGGGCTCTCACCCAGAATGCGGAGTTGGTGGAGACATTCAGCAGAGCGTGGCCGCTGCTCGACTACACCGACCTGGTCAGCGACCTCTGGTCAGTGCCCGCGTACCTGCGCCTGTGTGCGCCCTGGCTGAACGCTGCAGAGGTCAGGAAGTTGCTGCGCCCGAATCCCAAGGCCTGGACCGCACCCGACCTACCGCTCCTGGACGCAGCCCGGCAACGGCTCGGCGACCCCGAGGCGTCGCGACGCGTGCGTCGGCAGAACGCCGCCCTGGCTGCTGAGCGGGAACTCATGGACAGGGTGGTGGACGACCTTATTGCGGCAGACGACTCCGAACTGATGGTGATGTCAATGCTGCGCGGGCAGGACATGCAGGACAAGCTGGTCGACGAGGACGCGCTGCCGACCGCCGACCCGGACACGCTGGCCGACCCGTTCGCCCACGTCGTCGTGGACGAGGCGCAGGAGCTGACTGACGCGGAGTGGCAGATGGTGAAGCTCCGCTGCCCGTCGCGGAGCTTCACCATCGTCGGGGACCGCGCCCAGGCCAGGCACGGGTTCGCGGAGTCGTGGCTGGAACGGCTCGGGCGCCTCGGACTGACCAACGTGAACCTGGCGGCCCTCAGTATCAACTACCGAACGCCGGAGGAGATCATGGCGGAAGCCGAGCCGGTCATCCGGGCCGTGATCCCGGACGCCAACGTGCCGACGTCCATCCGCAGCAGCGGCATGCCCGTCGTCCACGGATCGACGCTGGAGCTGAACTCGATCCTGGACACCTGGCTCGCCACGCATGCTGACGGGATCGCCTGCGTCATTGGCACGAGTGACGTCGGGGACGGCTCGTTCGAGGCAACGTCCCGCGTCAGGTGGCTGACCCCGGAGCTGTCGAAGGGGCTCGAATTCGACCTGGTGGTCCTCGTCGATCCGGAGGGGTTCGGCACGGGGATCGAAGGAGCGGTCGACCGCTATGTCGCGATGACACGTGCGACCCAGCAACTCGTTATCCTCACAACCCCTAACGTCGGCGAAAAATCAGATCGTGGAACTGGCGCTCTAGAACCAAAGAGACTGGATGATTCCAATAGCGCCAAACAGAACCAGGCTGCCGAACACGGTTAGCGAGAATACGCTGCCCACTTTCGACGTCCTATCCAGCTTGCGAAGGTCATCGTCCTTTCGAAAGGCGAACATCACTGAGAAAGCAGCCATCCCTGCCAATAGCGGCATCGCCACGATGAGTATGAAAAGGAACCCCAGTTTGTCCCACCCGCCAGCATTCTCGAACAACAACCAGAGGGAACCGGCAAGGACGAACGGCACCGCGGCCAGGATGAGCGCCCGGTACCTGATCCATTCCCACATGACCATTCCCCCTGGAGAGTATCCGGTTGCTTCAACCGGCATTCTGCGATGCCGCATACCCGTACTGTGACATGAGCTCCGACAGGGAGGCCAGCGTCCCGATGAAGGCCAAAAGGCCGGGGCCATGGAGCCAGCATGGGTGCTGCTTGCGCTGCTGGTCCAAGGCGCCGGCTCCGGCGTATCATGAGGTCGCGGAACGGAAGGCAGGCCGGTGGCCGGTAGCACATCCAACGATCGGAAACGCAGCGAAGCGCAGACGGGAAGCGTGGCGCTCGTTACCGGCGCGAGCCGAGGCGTCGGCCGCGGTATCGCTCTTGGCCTTCTGGCAGCGGGGTTCCGCGTTTACGGCTCGGGCCGCTCGATCGAACAGGCGGACCTGCCGCGGGAGATGCGGCGCCTGCGCTGCGACCATCTCCAAGACGAAGAGACGGCATGCGTGTTTGAGACGATCCGTTCCGAGTGCGGCAGCCTCGATCTCCTCGTCAATTGCGCGTGGGGCGGCTACGAGAAGATGGTCGAAGGCGGCGCGTTCACTTGGGCTGCACCGTTTTGGGAGCAACCGCCGCATCGCTGGACCGGCATGATGGATGTCGGCGTGCGCGCGGCATATGTCTTCGGCGCACGCGGCGCGCATGATGACGCCACGGCAGCGCGGCCTGATCATCAACATCAGCTTCTGGGCGGCGCAGCGGCACCTCGGCAACACGATCTACGGCATCGCAAAAGCGGCGACGGACAAGATGACATCGGACATGGCCGTCGAGCTGAAGCCGTTCGATATCCCCGTAATCTCGCTCTACCCCGGTCTGGTTCGGACCGAGTCCGTACTGGCAGCGGCGAAAAGTGGCATGTTCGATCTCTCGACCAGTGAGAGCCCTGTGTTCATCGGCCGCGTCATCGACGCGCTTTTTCACGATCCGAACCTGATGGCGCGGACGGGCCAGGTGCTGGTGGCCGCCGCGGTAGCGAAGGAGTTCGGCGTAGTGGACATTGACGGAGGTTCGCCGCCGGCGCTGACACTTGGGGACATCTAGCCGAGCCTGGATTCCAGCCCGGCGTCCGGTTGTCGACTTATGCTCGAACCCATTCCCGGACAAGCGCAACGAATTCGTCCTGCCTTGCGGTGGCGACCTCAGCGCTTGGAAAGATCACTTGGCCGCGGTCTTGCCCGATCATTTCCAGCAGCCCGGTCCACTTGGCGGTGTCAAAATGAAAGTCATCCTCGATGGTCTTTGCTCCGCGGTGAAAAATTAGCTGAACGTGATGAAGCGGCCGCAAATTAAACGTGACCCGATCAACAGAATGGAAGCAGAAGCTTGGTGCCCTCCACTTGATACGCTCCGATATCGCATCATCCGCGTCGAGGACAGCCAACCGCAGGCGCTCGATCACGGGCTTCAATGGATGGTCCAGCGACTCAAGGAACGAATCAACCAGCGGGTTTCGATTTAGTGTCATAAGGCGTAGTCCATCACTTCCGTCTGCACCGACTCCTGCAATGGCAGGGGGTGGCTGAAATTTCGGGCGAGTGGCGGCAGATCATCAGGTGTGTAAACGGCTGAGCGTGATTCATGGGAGATCAGGTCCTAGGGACAACGAAGGCCCGCCTATGGGGGACAGGCGGGCCTTCGCAACTAAATGCTACAACGCTCTTGAATAGCTATCGACTGGACGAGAGCCGAACCCTCGCCGGCCGAAGAAAGGCGGTTCGACATAAGAGTGCAAAGTCTCCAGATTGGCCAGCCCGGGGGACTGCAACCTCTGCATTGATCACCTGTGCTGACCAGCAGGCGCAGCATTGTCTCGCCGGGATTGGGATGCGTCTCACTGCTCGTCGAGGAATATCTCCTCGATCTTCAGCTCGAATAGCCGGGCGAGTCGGAAGGCTACAGGAAGGCTCGGATCGAACTTTCCAGTCTCGATTGCGTTGATCGTCTGCCGGGAAACGCCCACACGCTGTGCCACATCGGCCTGGGTCCAGGCATGTTCGGATCGGAGATCCGCGATGCGGTTCCTCATCGGTATCTGATCTTCCCGATGACGAGGGCGATCAGGAAGACGGCGCCCATGAGCGCCGGGAGGACCGCGATCTCCACCTCGACGGGAATGAGACCGGCGGTGTCCGCGACGACATAGCTGAACCCGACGACCCACCCCGCTCCGAGGGCGACCGCCAGTGCGGGATCGCTCTTCGGAGTGCCCGGGCGTGAGCGCTAGGTTTGTGGGATGGAAGAAATCCTCCTGACTAGGGGCAACGCCACCGATGGTGTGGTGCGCGTCGGATCGACGGTCCGCAAACCGTGGACGGCCGCTACACCAAGTGTGCTCGCGTACATGAGGGCCATGCGCGACGCCGGCGTTGATGTGCCTGTTGTCTATGGACAGGACACCCAGGCCGACAAGTGACAGAGTTTGTCCCCAGGTGCCTTGCCATGGACTCGCGCCCACTGTCACTCTCCGAGCTGTCCCGGGTCGGCCGCCTGGTGCGCGCCATTCACGACGCCAGTGCAGCCTACGGGCCAGACTCCGATTCAACTTGGATCACACACATTCCGGCTCCCAGAGCCGATCTGATCTGCCACAACGACCTGGCCCCGGTGGAATCTCCTCATCGGAGACCGATGGGTATTCATCGACTGAGACGCGGCCGCACCGAGCACGCGCCTATGGGACCTCGCCTACGCCGCACAGGCATTCACGCTAAACGACGCATCGGCGAACCCATTTGAGGCGGCGCGGGCACTAGCGTCCTTCATTGACGGCTACCGTGCCGACGACGAGCTCCGGGCGGCGCTCCCCGTCACCATGTGGCAACGGACAACTGCCATGTATGAACTCCGCTGTGCGCTATCCGAACCAAACTCTTGCCGCCGGGCGCATCCTGGGGTTGCATCCAACTATGCGCCGACAACGGCGTACACGCCGTTCAGTTTCTCGGCCAAGCGTTCGATGTTCAACGTTGACTGCTGGCCAGTCGCGATTTGGCTGAGGTCAACAACCATCCAGTTACTGCCGCGAACGAGCGGGATTTTTCCCTGTCTTGAGGCGGCCCACGTTTGATAACTCTCTTCAAGAGCGTCCTGATTAGGGTAGAGGTCTATCTGAACATTTTCGGAGCAGAGTCTCCGCGCCGAAGTGAGTGGAACCCCATCGCCCATAGGGACTACCGGATCGCCAACGGGTTTGGAGTCGCAGTCCACGATGTCATCGACGGCCGCGTAGGCCTCATCAATGGAACCAAACGATTGTAGGTTTTCGAGTCCTGGTTCCTGCCCCGCGCATCCAGTGAGCGGAACTGCCATAAGAAAAATGGCAACTGCGATGTCCAGAAAACGTCTGCGCTTCATCAGTTCTACCCCCAAGGCTATTGATGGCACTATTCCACAAATGCGGGCACCCCGTGAAGCCCAAAAGTTGAGACCCGCTTTCGTTGAGTAAACGGCCTTCTGGCGGCCCCCTTTGGCCGATCCGCAACCCACGCAGCGCCGGTTTCATAAGGAAACCGATTCTTCGTCAACTCATGGACGACCGGTTGGCTGCCCGATGAAGGTCGCTATCCTCTGAGCGACCACTACCACTCGTCGGAGGACCAGGATTCGTCCCGGTAGGGGTTCGGTCCTGGCCGGCGAAGGCAGTGATCCGAGTCCAATGGCCACTCGGCCGGACCCGCACTAGTGGAAGGGAAGCTCTGTGCCCTGTGGGAAAGGCAAGACTCCTTGGGAGGGCGTCATGGTGAACCAGTCGCCGCCCTGCCTGGTCGCAAAAATGATGACTCTCTGATTGGGATCGAGCGGATCGCCGTCGGGGTAGGTCTCGCCTCCAGTGCAGGTCGGGGGCATGGAGGAGACGCGGAGGTTCCCATCTCGGGGGTCCCCTTTGAGTACCTGCTCGACTTCAACAAGGTGGGTCGTGGCCTTGTAACCGTAAATGCTGGTCTCACCGGCCCGGCTTACAGACTTTCCAATGAGCACCACGCCGGCCTTGTCGTATTGGTCTTGAGGGGTCTCGAATCGGACCCATTCAACGCACGTTTCGGCGCCACCGCCCGGTACAGGATCACCGCTTGGTGCGGCGCCACCGCTTGGTACAGGGCCAGGCCCTGGTATCAGGCTGCACCCGCTTCCAAGAACAGACACCAAAAGGCCTACCTGCGCCAGCGCTACAAGCTTCCCCATGAAATAAAGCTACGCGCAGACGAGAATTCGTACTACTGAGTCCTTCGACTTGGGATCGAAACGAGTCCGCCTAGGCGTGAATCACCATCGTCCCGTGATGTGTCGCTCTAATCCTTACCAGCCGTCTTTGGCGGGTAGATATATCTTGGTCGCATGCGACTCCGCAATATTGGACCCATGAGCAGGACCGCCACCTTCCGCCCGGTAAGGGTTCCTCTAACCCGACGTCCCTATCACAGGCAATGGACACTCTCTGCGGCGCTCCCAAATGCGTAGGAAGCAATGCGACGGGAACATCAGACGGCTGGCGCGTGTGGGGTGGGGTCCCTTCGAACGACAACCGCGAGCAGTGCTACCAACGACATGGCGCTGACGATATAGAGAACCTTGCCCCAGGGCGCGTAATCCCCGCCCGATATTTCAAAGGCATCAGCGAGCCCCATCCCGGCGGCAAAGGACGCCATCCAATGTGACGGAGCCGCTAACACGAGCAGCAATAGGTTGAGGGCTGCCGTGGTTTTTCCTGAGATGGAATGCTTCAGTGCAGCAATCAGAACTGCTGCCGCTAGAGATGTTCCAATGGCTGCCCATACAAGAACCGTCGGCGCGGCAAGTGATTCATTCGCCTTATCCATAGCTGTGTGGATTTCGGCCAGCGTGGCGCCTGGGACAGCAGCCAGAGGGTTCCACACTAGAACCTGTAACGCGCCGGCAACTGCGTAGCCCACCAAGAGCAGGCATCCGGCTACTCCTGTCCATGTAGCCGAGCGCTGCCTATCTAATCCCCAATGCCCCATAATCCCAGCCTAGCGTCGATCGGTCCATGCCGGTCTAAGGAATTGGGATGCAGCAGTCTTGGTGTTCGTATCTGTATAGGCCGTTTGGTAGCCATTTCGTCTTCCCGAGGCTAGATGTTCGCGCAGCCCTTCAGCGCGGCGCGAGTCAGTCCAATGGAAAACCGTCCGGGGAGGGTTACTTCGCTGACCGGCTTATGGGCGGGACCGATGCGCGCCCCACGCGAACGCTGAAGGCTCTAACTGGGCCTGTAGGCTCTGGTTTGTGATTGCTCAAATCTTAGGAGAAGGAGTTCCGCTCGTCGTAATCCACGGATTCGGTGTAGATCATCGGATCATGCTGCCGTTGGAGGACGCCATTGATGAGTGCGGATGGCAACGGATCTATATCGACCTACCGTGGGCCGCGGGGAATGCTGACATCAACGTCACCAGCACGGACCACGTCGCGCAGGGGGCTCTGAACGACATCCATGCGTATCTTGGAGACCGGCCCTTCGCGCTGATCGGCAACTCCTTCGGAGGCATGATTGCCCGGTGCGTTGCTCACGAGCTTCGAGATCAGGTCCTTGGCCTGGCTACTCTTGCGGGTGTGTACGAGCCGACCCATGGGGCGCGGTGCCTTCCCCGCCGGCAGGTTGTCCGAGAGGACCTCGCCGTCCTGGCTTTGGCTGGACAGGTGAGGGATGACTACGAAGAGATGACCGTCGTCCAGAGCGAGGCCACGCTCGAGGCATTCACCCGATATGCACTTCCTGGTCTTCGCACAGCGAACCAAACCATTCTCGATCGCGTTGCAGCGGAGTACGCGCTCTCCGTAGAACCGGAGGTCGCGCATCCTGCCCCCTTCGAGGCGCCCTCGTTGCACCTTTTTGGGCGTCAGGACCATGTAACTGGCTACGAGGACGGGTGGAAACTCCGCAACCACTATGTCCGGGGCACCTACGCGGTGCTCGACGCCGCTGGCCATAATGCTCATCTCGAGCGCCCGGATCTTACTGCCGCGCTAGTGAAAGATTGGCTCATGCGGACCAGCGCTTCTGCCCTGTGAGGGCGCTTCTGCCCTGTGGGGGATCTCCAAGCGGACCGTGCCACAGAGGGTTCGGCGGACGGCCCGCCTGCGACGTAAGTCGCCGTGAATTCAAGCTGCCTCAGTGAGCCCCCAATGCTCCCGGAGCTTGTTCAGTCGAGTCCCGGCTCGCCACTGGAGCTAATCGGTCCGCCTTGGTAGCTTGAACGCATGGCCATCAAACTTGAGAACGTCGGTATCGCCGTTCGCGACCTCGAAGCAACAATCGCCTTTTTCACCGACCTCGGGCTCACGGTCGTCGGCCGTGATACGGTCAGCGGCGAGTGGGCCGACACTGCCGTCGGGCTTGATGGCAACCACGCGAAAATTGCGATGCTCCAAACCCCGGATGGTCAGGGTCGACTGGAACTCTTCGAATACATCCACCCCGAAGCGATCGAGACGAACCCAACTCGTCCGAACGACATCGGAATGCACCGCGTGGCCTTCTCCGTTGACGACATCGACAAAGCCCTTGAGATAGCTGCGAAGCACGGATGTACTCCGCTACGCGGCGTGGCGACCTACGGTGACGTCTACAAACTCACGTATCTCCGCGGACCCAGCGGAATCCTCGTAATGCTCGCCCAGGAACTGAAGAAAGACTGACACCCGGATCGGCCCAAATAGCCTGTGTTGCTTGGGCCCCAGGCCATAAGGCTGTCCGATAGGCCATCACCTACCGCCGTCGTCGACATTTGAGGCGATCCCCTCCGCTGAGCCGGCCCGCATCCCTCGGAAATATCGACGGTCCTCCGAAGACGATGTCGCGGAGCACGATCACGGTCCACCGATCGCCGATCGCCGAACGCCTCGACCTGGGCACCCCGACCGCGGCTCACCCGCTTCGCCCATACTGTTGGCAATCTGCCACCGCCAAGTACTACAGTCTCGACAAGCGGTTGCAACCCACAAGCGGAAGGCATTTCATGCTGAACGAAGTCGCTGAGGGTGTTCTAGTTCACGAGAGCGAGTTCATCCAGAGTAATTCCGTTGTCGTGCAGGGCCGGGACGGTGTGTTGCTCATCGACCCCGGTATAACGGGCGATGAAATGGCGGCCCTCGCGAACGACCTTCGCGAGTTGGGCCAGACCGTTGTGGCAGGCTTCTCGACGCATCCTCATTGGGATCACTTGCTCTGGCACGCCGAGCTCGGTGCGGCGCCCCGTTACGGTACAGCCCGCTGCGCGGCCTCTATCCAGGATCTGCTGTCGAACGCGGACTGGAAGGCCCGCATAGCCGTGGGGCTCCCGCCGGAGTACGCCGAGGAGATCCCGATGGATCTGCTCGGTCTCATTACCGGTCTGCCCGCCGAAGCTGCGCAGATTCCTTGGGATGGCCCCAAAGTCCGGATCATCGAGCACCAGGCCCATGCCCCAGGCCATGCGGCGCTGTTGATCGAGGAGCGCGGCGTCCTTGTCGCCGGCGACATGCTTTCTAACATCCTGATGCCGTTCCTCGACCTAGAGGCCGCGAATCCGATCGAGGACTACCTCGCCACCTTGGGGCTGCTCGAGAGCGTGGCCGACGACGTTGATGCCGTCATCCCCGGTCACGGCTCTGTCGGCGGAGCTGAGCAGCTACGAGCACGATTCAAACAGGATCGCGCGTACGTGCAGGCCCTGCGAGACGGCAGTGATCCCGACGACCCGCGGGTCGGTCCATCGGCCACATTGGATTGGCTCCCCGACGTGCACAGTTGGCAACTCCAGCGGCTGGCCCAAAGAGAGCAGAACGAGACGCCCGGCTAGCAGTCGTCTAGAGAAACTACCGGGGCCATCGTGCGACCGCGGCAGTCCCTTTGGCTAGAGCCAGGGTCAATGCCAGACGGTGAGGATCAACCGCAGGACATTCACGAACAGGGGGCAACTACGGCGCCGGTCACCTTAGCGTCCCGTTCACGGTGGTATTTACCCCAGGTCAGTGGCCGTTCGGAATGAATCAAGCTGTTTGTGACAGCTGGTTGGTTTTGTGGTTGATGCCGGCGTGGGCCGGGGCGGCTGGTGCGGTGGGCTTGTTTCGGTAGC